>CALEZK010000437.1 GCA_937928585.1 uncultured bacterium
CTCGGCACATTGAGGAACTAGGGCCTAATCCGAATCTCAATGCCAGTCGGAGCGAGGTATTGAGCTAACGCTCGAATTTATACAACACCTCGCCGGCCCGTTCGACCAGCAAGTAACCCTCATCCTCCCGGTCGCGCCAATCCTCTGGATCGATCGAGCGCCAATCGCGATAGCCAAGATTTATCGCGCGGCATTCCTCCTCCGGGATCGACGTTGCCAGCGTCACCTGCACGCGGCATTTTTCCACGCCGTTCTCGTACTTCCCAATCCCGCGCACATGCGTCGAGTGCGCGAGAATTCCACCGGGGATATCCGTAAACCGTTCCATCTGCGCAAGGAAATAATCGCGTGTGTGATAGCCGATGCGTTTGATGAGGTCGCCATGCGTGATGCTTACTTCGTGAATGTGCGGACCGTAGATAATCAACTCGCCGCCGTCCGCAACCACCGGCTCCAATTTATACATGCACTTGCCGGCCACCCATATCTCGTCGTACATCTCTGGCGCCATCGCCAGCACGCTTTTAAAAGTCCGATCCATATACCGTACGTGCGTCTTCGCAGAAAGGTCGGAAGCAGCTGACCAAGCCTCTTCCGGTGAGCCGTAAAAAATGCCTTTGCACTCTTTGCCCATCACATTCAAACAAAAGCAGCGCTTTGCAACCGGGATCATCGTGGCGGCGGCGTCGACTACAGCGCGCACCGGTGTATACTTCGCTCCGTTGATAACGGGGTTCGTGATCAACGCGCCAAGCCAATGAAACACATTCAGCAGTTCCTCTCCCGCTACCCCCGGGAAAAAATACTTGTTGCCGCCGCTGAACCCCACCACCTCATGCGGAAACACTGGGCCCACAATGCACACCAAATCATAATCCAGAACGCGCTTGTTAATCGTAACCGGCACCGTCTCGCGCATCAGCCCACCCGATATCTCCGCGAGCTTGTCCTCGGTCAAATCGCCGATATGCGCGAGCATATCCGGATTCTTCCAGTCATGATTGAATATGCCGATGTCGTGAAAAATGCCCGTCCGCTCATTCGGCGTAATGCCGAGCATCTTATTGATCGCATCCTCTGGCATCGCCGGGTGCGTGCCCAGCGCAATCAGGTAATCCATCTTCGCCGCGCGCCCATGCACCGCCCCATGCAACGCGCGAAACATGGAGGGCATCGGCATGCTGCGCGTCGCGTCAGGAATGATGAAGAGCACGCGCTTTCCGTCGATGCGTTCAGATTCAAACGCGCGATGCACAAACGCTGACAAGTCATCCGCGGAAAGGGGACCAGTTTCGACAATCTGCTGAATCATTCACCAAAACCTTGTTCTAAAACGAGAGAGCTTTCCTAAACAGAGTAGACTCTGTCATCATGCAAACCAACTATCGCGCAAAGCGTCCGCCGCGGCGGAGAGTGCGGCGTGACAGCGCCACTTTTCCCCTATCTAGCTAACGACGGAAGCCAAGCCCATTCAGCACGGCAGCGAAGGATTCGTTCGGCACAGTCAGCGTCGCGCGCGTGTTCTGAAACTCCCGTCGCCGCGGATACTCTTTCCGCAATCGATCAAAATACCCGCCGCGTTCGCCTTCCGGCAAAGTCAACAGCGCCCGCATACGAGCATCGTCCTCGCGAATATCGTACACACGCAACACGACCTCGGCCAGCGCTGCTTGAAGTGACGTTGTACCGTTCACAGTGACCTCTGGTACGTCCGGCGCAGGAAGCAGGGGAGTGGGGTCCCAGGTCGGTGTGCACCCCAAAAACGCGCACGCGGCCTCGTAAATCTGCCGCGTGCCGTTCACTTTTCCATCGAATGAATACCCCGCAATATGCGGCGTCGCCAGCGCACAGTTAGCAAGCAGCTCAACATCTACGTTCGGTTCTCCTTCCCAAACGTCCAGCACCGCAGCCCCAAGCTTCCCGGATTCCAGCGCGTCTCGCAGCGCCGTCCCATGCACAACCGAACCTCGCGCAGTATTCAAAATGATCGCGCCCGTCTTGCAGCGCTGGAAGAACACATCGTTCAATAAATGAAACGTAGCGTCAGGTCCCGTTTTAGTTAGCGGAACGTGCACGGTAATGATCGGACAAGCAAGTACTTCTTCGATCGGCCGATACTTCGCGTCGCCCGTCGCGCGCGCCAGAGGCGGGTCGTTGATAACAACATCCATTCCGAGCGCCCGCGCTTTTTGTTCTACGCGTTTGCCCACATTGCCGTGACCGATGATCCCAAGCGTTCGCTCCGCGACCTGAAATCCCCGCGACTCCCCAAGGACCAGCAACGCCGCCGTGATGTATTCCGCCACGCTATTCGCATTGCACCCCGGCGCACTTGCATACACGATGCCCCGCTCCCGAAGGTATGCCTCATCGAGATGGTCCACGCCGATCGTCGCGGTAGCAACAAACCGCACGCGCGAATTGTCCAGCAGCGCCGCATTTACCTTTGTAATCGAACGCACCAGGAGCAGGTCCGCGTCCCGCACATCGTCATTGGAAATTACGCGTCCCGGCCGCAACACGACATCCCCAAGCGACGCAAAAGCCTCGCGTCCGTAAGGAATGTTTTCGTCGACAACGATTTTCATCTGAGCCCTTGTACGTCCAGAGAATCTGGCGAGATTAATCCCGCTTGCACAAAATGCGATAGCCGACTTCCGGTTCATACAGCGCCAGTTTTCCTGGGATGCAGCTGTACACGGTGCCATCGCCTCCAGTGATCAAGTCGCCCGAACGCGTCGCTGCGAGCGCATCGAAGAGATCCACCAGTTGGAAGCGCATCGGATGCGACGCGGAGATTACGTAGCAGAGCTGATCGGGCACGTCAGTTAACACATTGGAGATGACCTGCGGCAGTTCCCCGAGCGTGTGAAAGCCGACATCCTCGTGATGACTAAGCTCTCGACAATATCGTTGGTCAAGCTCGTTTACCAGAACCTGATCCAGGTACGCCCCGAGCTTCTCCATCGTGCGCGGCGTCGCTCGCTCCGCGGTTGCGGCCTCCAAAAGCTGCAAAAACTTCTTCTGCTTGTCCTTAACTATAAACGCAAGCGCAAAATCCTCGATATGCGGATCCAGCGATCGCTGCGGTGGTGTTACTTCTTCCACGGGGGCGTGTCCGGTAAGAACTTCTCAAACTCCTCAATCAGACTCGCCTCATATGCGCCCGCATAAGTGCCGTTAAAGAACCTGTCAAGCCCTTCCTCATGCAGCCGTTGCCACGACGTTTCTTCCTCGCCCGGGTTGATGGGAAAGAACAGCGCGTCATTGCCACGCGCCGCTTTCATGTCGCCCGGTGCATCGCCAATCATGAGGATATTTTTCTTCTCGTATCGCCCTTCGGACGCGAAGCGAATGTGCTCGGTTTTTGATCCCGCCTCTTGCCCCGCGATGGTGAACACGTATTGAGAAATGCCTTGTTCGTCCCATTCCCGTTGCAAGGCTTCCGTCGGCGTTTGCGAGCAGACCAGCATGTCTGCTTTCGATTTTGCTTTCTCCAGGCATTCACGCACGAAGGGGAAGGGGGGGAGTCCCTCTTTCACGATCTCGTTCACCGTCACGTTAACCGCCTTGCTCCACGCCAGTGCCCGATGCATGTCCCCGTGGTCATGCTGTTCGCAATACTTCGCCAGCACTGGATTACCCATCTTCGTTTCCGTGTCCACCCACTTGCGCAGATTCGGAATCTCCGGCGCCTTCCAACCGCGCTGCTGCACCTTGTCCCATTCCATCAACAAATCAAAAGTCATCACCAGCGCAGGAAAGCGGTTAATGCCGCGCCATTTTGAATAAAGGTTTACAAATTCCGCCGCCGCCCGTGCATACTTCGATATTGGCTGGAGGTCCCAAAACTTGATGATGTTCGGAATGAAACACTCTTTGTGCTTGACCTCCATCGTGTCGAATGCACACCCGTCAGAGTCGATGGCTATCAGAAAGTCATGCGACGGTTTATGGTTCTTCATGGCCGCTACCGGGTCAGACATATACGCTCCTCGTATCCAAATATTGCCGCAAGACGCGGCGTCTTGCTCCCTGTGATACACTCTCGCTATGAAACTGTTGAATTCGGCAACCGGCAAGGGAATCGCCCTCGCCATTGGGCTTGTAGTCGCTCAAATAACAGTTCTCTTTATCCTCGGACAGCCGCCAATCTGCGCCTGCGGCTACGTCAAACTGTGGGAAGGCGTGGTAAAGAGTTCCGGCAATTCGCAGCACCTCTCCGACTGGTACACCTTCTCGCACATCATTCACGGATTCGCTTTCTACTTGCTGCTCAGACTCATCTTCCCGCGCGCCCCGGTCGCGCTCCGTCTCGCCGGCGCCGTCGGCATCGAAGTGGGGTGGGAGATTCTCGAAAACACACCCATGGTCATCAACCATTACCGCAAACAGGCGCTGGCCCAAGGATATACCGGCGATAGCATCATCAATTCCGTATTCGACACCATCTGGATGGTCCTCGGCTTCGTCGCGGCTTGGCGCATACCCGTCTGGGGCAGTATTGCTTCAGTCGCGCTCATGGAAGTCTTCGTGGCGTTCTGCATCCGCGACAACCTGATGCTCAACATTATCAACCTCGTTTATCCCTTCGAATTCATCGCGAAGTGGCAGTCCTCGGCCTAGCGCAACGCCTTACACTCCAGCGAACGCCGAGAAGCCCCCGTCCACCGGAATAATCGTCCCCGTCACAAATCGCGACGCGTCCGAAGCAAGCCAAACGGCAGCGCCCACCAAATCGCCGCCAGCGCCAAACGCGCCCATCGGCGTGTGATCGATTATCTGCTGACCCCGCTCCGTCAAATCGCCCGTGCGGTCATTGGTCAGCAGGAACTGATTCTGCGGCGTCAGGAAGAATCCCGGCGCAATCGCATTCACCCGCAAAGCGGACTTGCATTCCCGCGCGAGATACACCGCGAACCACTTCGTAAAATTGTCCACTGCCGCCTTCGCCGCGCTATACCCCACAATCCGCGTCAACGGCGTTGACGCCGCCATCGACGAAATATTGATGATCGAACCACCATTTGCATTCTTCACCATCCGCTGACCAAACAACTGGCAAGGACGTACGATCGCGGACAGAAAATTCAGGTCCATGACTTTTTGCAGCGCGTCCGGCGAGATGTCGAAAAAGGACTGATCCGCGGAAGTCGTCGCTTCCTTCAGGTTACCCCCGACGCAATTCACCAGCACGTCGACCGCGCCGAATTCTGCGTAAATGTTGTCGCAAAGGGCCTCAATTGCACCCGGCTTCAGGATGTCGAGCTCATATCCCACAGCGTGACCGCATGTGGACCGCATCTGAGACGCCACGCTCTCGGCCTTGTCCAGGGTCGAATTGGTGACGGCAATCTGCGCCCCAGCCTTCGCCAACCCGCACGAGATTGACCCGCCCAACGAGCCACCTCCGCCCAGAATCACCGCGACTTTTCCGGTTAAATCGAATATCTGAACGCCTTCCGGCAACGTACCGCTCCTTAAGGGAAAACAGAGGAATTACACCCAAAAATGCGAAGCTGAACGGTACCACACACACCCAGTGGCTTCAAGAAGTTAGCCCCATTTAGACCAAAACCCGTCCCCGGCCAAAGCGCAATCGAACGCCAGGAAATCGCGAACCTCCCCAAGTACCAAGTCATCGCAACGAAGCACCCCGCTTAGCCCCGAAGGGGCGCCGGACTGTAGCCACGGGTTGCGCTCCGTCCGCAGCCAGGCGGACGGAGCGCAACCCGTGGAAACCCGACATCCTCCAATCCTGGCGCTGAAAGCGCGGCACCACTGCAACGCGCATCACGAATTAGTAAGAGAAAACATACAAATCCGACCAATCGGATACCAACCCCGCAACAACGATGGCGAAAAACTAAATCGCTACAATAAGTGAGCAACGCAATGCCTGTAACCACGCAAATACCATCCAAACCAACGCACAAAACCACGCCAAATCGCCAGTTTTTCACAAAAAACTTCGATCAACAAAATCCGCGCAACTTCCTCAACTCGAAACCCTTACACCCACGAAAACCCCCACCCCCTCGTTTGGTCAAGAGACGTATTTCGCGCATCCCCGTCCAAAAACTGCAACAACC
>CALEZK010000438.1 GCA_937928585.1 uncultured bacterium
GTATGTCGTCCATGATCAGCGATTCCGGCCACACAATCAGATCGGGGTTCTCCTCAGCAGCCAACCGCCGCGACTTCTCCGCGGCATTTCGCACCATTTCGACGGTGTATTCCCGGTCCCATTTCATCTCCAGCGGAAAATCAGCTTGCAACAGCGCCGCCTTCAGCGGCGCTTTCGAATAGTCGGCTGTTCCCATCATCAACGCGCCAAGTCCATGCAGAACGAGAAGCGCGAACACCGCCGACACGGCGCGTGCCATGCGATACCGCTTGGCATGCCACGCGCTCGCAAGCAAAACGTTCACGAGTACGACAAACGCGCTCACGAGCGGCGTGCCGCCAATCGCTGCCCATTGCGCCAACCACAAATCGCTCGCTTGTGAGTACCCCAGCGATCCCCAGCCAAATCCGGTAAACAAAAAGGACTGCACGTACTCCATCCCGCCCCAAATCAGCGGCAGGGAAATCTCAGGAGGAAACCATCGCATGCGCTCTCGTGCATATGCCCAAAGCCAGCCGACTGCAAACCAGTACACGGCGAGGATCGCGCTTAGCGCAACATACCCGCACCACGCCCAGCCTCCAGCCCAATACACATTGGTCATCAGCCATTGCAGCAGTACGAGATGAAAGACGAATCCGGCAGCGTAGAACTGAAAGGCGGTAGCCCGGCTCGAAAGTTGCCAGCCCTTCCAAAACAGCGGAACAAGCGCGAGCCAGGCAAGCGGATACAGGTGCCACGACGGAAATGAAAACGCCAGCAGCACGCCGCAGATGAAAGAAGCGAGATAAGGTCGAAGAGATAGCGTCATACGCGAAGACCCTAAAGGTCTTCGTCCATCAAGCCCACTTCCTGACTCAGTTCGTCGACGTTCTCCCATTCCTTCCCCTGCCAGAAGTTCAGCGCGCTTTCCATCTCAGGCTTCATTGTACGCAGGTCGACGATGGTTGGCGAAATAAACACCAATAGTTGGCTGGTTGTCGCCTCGTTTGACCGCCCCCGGAATGGAATGCCCAGCACAGGCAACTTACCCACGATCGGAACGCGCTTCTCCGTCTTCCGAATGGCGCGCGTGGAAAGACCGCCCACGACAAGGGTCTCCGCGTTCGGCACAATCACCGACCCCGTCTGCCGCCTGGAGGAAAACACCGGTATCTGCAACCCTTGAATCGGCGTGTTCTTCAACCGGTCACTCACTTCAAGGTTGGGTATATCGATCTGCACAAGATCGGGCGTTAAGATGATCGGTTTCAGGTAAATGTTCACACCCAGGTTACGCCACGTAATCTTCAACGACGGCACCGTCGATGTATACGTCACCGACTGAAACGGTATTTCGTCACCCGCCCGGATTTCCGCGATACCGTTGTTCATAACCAACAGTTCCGGCCGCGATATCAAATCCGAATCCGCTTTCGTTTCAATGCCGCGCAAAATCCCGTCAATCGTGCCGCGATCGGAATCGATGATGTCGTAGGTCAGACCCGCGCCGCGTTGCGCATTAATCTGAAACTCGCCGGGTCGCCCCAAATCCTGCACCAGCGTATTACCAGGGGTCCAAGGCGTGTCGGATTCCGGCGTCAACCGCACGTTGTCCGGATACGTGCCGCTGTCCGGCGCCGGCAGCGTCGTCTGAAATGTCGTGCCCGAAGGGAAAAAGGTCTCCGTCCGCACGCGCTCCAGCGATCCGCTCTGTTCCTGCCCTCGCACGAATCGGGTGTAGTTCAGGTTTGAACCAATCTCGCGTAACCCATTCTCGTCGGTCTGGCTTATCCACACCTGAATCTGAACCTGCCGAATGTCAGTCAATGGCGCAGGAGGGGGCGGAGCTTCCGCAGGTACGACGGGAGGAGGCGCTGCCGCTTCTGCGGGCGGCGGGGCCGCTGCTTCCGCCGGTGGTGGTGCTGGTGCAGCTTCCTGCCCGATAGCTGCAGCCGCGAACAACAGCGCCGAAAGCGTTATCCGAAGCGCACTCATTCTCCAGGGCTCCCGCGCAGCTCGCCCTCAATGCCATCATCTTCGATCTCGCCCGCGATTCCCTCTGCAATGCCCTCGGGAATACTTGTTATTCCACCGATCACATTGCCGATGATATCCGTCGGACGCAGTCTGCCCTTGCGGCCAATGTCCTCGGGCTCTTTCACTTCTTCCGAAACCGTATAAGACGGACGCCAGCCTTCCGCCTTGATAAAAAACACCAATTCGCGCCGCTGCTCTTCGTTGGATTTGGAACTAAGCGACGATGTCGCCGGCGCGCCGAGCACATTCCCCGGAATAACGCGCTCCGCCAAGCCAATTGTCATGTCTTCGAGCTTGGATAAACCAGGCACGGTTTCCAGGTTTTTCAGCTTGCGGTTGCGAAACAATCCGCCCAGCACGAGTACCTGTCCATGCCGCACCCACACCTGCGTGTCGATACTGCGCGAAACAAATGTAGGCGCGGTAATTCGGCTCGCGCCTACAAGTCGGTCCTGCTCGGCCACCACGATCTGTTCGCCAAGTTCCTTCACTTCGGATCGAAGCAGCAGCGAGAAATAGGTGTCGTCGGTCGTTTCCCAATTGCCATCGTCATCGATCACATCGATAATCTGCACCGTCATGATCACACCCGTTTTCCGGAAGTCTGTCGCGGCAACTACCGTGTTACCGATAACCGTCGGGCTTTCGTACGGGTTTTCTTCCACGGTCTCAATCGTCGTCGGCAATGCGCCGCGAACAGGCACCATGGCGCGGGGCCTGTCCAAAATAAACGCCCGGTTCTCATTTACCAGCGCCTGAAGTACTAGCTCCAGATCACCCTCGCCCATGCGCAAGCGATCCAGAAAAACCGTAATTGAACCTTCGAGTTCCAGCGGAAACGTAAGGTCTGCGGTCGATATCGCTCCGGATCCGTCGGACACGCTGCCGAAGGGTTTCGGATCGCTTCGTCTCGCGTAGAATGCGCTCAGGCCGGTCTCAACACCCTTGGTCGCCTGAAACTCCACCACTTTCACCGATACATTTGCCTGTTTTGGCGCATCGGCCGACAGCGGCGTCGTCGGCAACGTCAATGCCGGTCGCGGCGGATTCAATGTTGGCGGTGGTGGCGGAAGCTGCGCCAAACTGATTTGCGCCGCAAGGGCTGCAATACCAAATATAAACAACCGTTTCATCGTGTTACCGCTCAAATGTCGCAACACAGTCAAACCGGCTCACTTCTTCAATGTTATCGAAATTGCTGAAGCGCGCGCTGAACGCGCGGACCTCGCCCGGATTCAGCCTGCCGATATGTATGGTATTCGTATCGTAAACCATGCTTCCAAAACCGTAGATTGTAATGACAACCGACGCGCCGTACAGCACACTCGATCCGCGGTTTACGACCTGACCCGTAACCGCGTAGTACAAGGGCTCGCGAGTGAGCAGGTCTTTGCCGCTCCGAAAGGATGCCGTGTTGAACACGGCCAGGGGTTGCCGCTCGGCCTCCCTACGCTGCACTTCCGATGGCGTTAGCACGACGAATTCCCCGCTCGGCAATTGCTCAATGCGATCTTTCAATTGTGCTGTCGAATAAAGTCCCGGATCGGCTTTTAACAACCGGTAATAGACGTCGGCCGCGCTGTCGTAGTCGCCCCGCTTCCACAAGGTGTCCGCGAACCGCATCTGCACATCCACAT
>CALEZK010000439.1 GCA_937928585.1 uncultured bacterium
TTCAATACTTCTTCAATGGGATGGGCATCAATACCCGTACCCTCAAGCGCGGCGTTAACGTTGGTGATGTAGGCCTGGTGGTGCTTGCCGTGGTGAATTTCCATTGTGCGCGCATCGATGTGCGGCTCCAGCGCGTCGAACGCATAGGGCAGCGCGGGAAGCGAGTAAGGCATGAGATAGCTCCTTGTCAGCGTTGCCGTCCGTAAGCGGACGGGTGCTCAAAAATTGCGGGTGAATACCCATATAACACCACAGGTCCGGGCATTGATTCCAGTTCTCGCAGGGTAGGATTAGGACGAAACGAGAAGCTCGCCCGTTTCTGCGATCTGCTTGCTGTTTTCGCGTACGATCATTAACAGGATCATTTACGGGGCGGCGGCCAGCAGTGGTTGGGTCCGGGCTATCACTAGTTCCTAGCCTTAGTTTCAGGGCGATAGAACATAGAATGGAACCCGCGTGACAGCGAATCCTTGATCAGGAAGCCTTCCCTCGGGGTTGCGCGGCGAAGGCCGCCCTATTCCTTGGCAAATGCATGATCGATGCGGCGGAGAGCATAGACACCGGCAGCCAAAGTTAGCGCCGCTCCGGCGACATTGCCAATGGAAGTAGTCGCGGGGATGGATGGAGCGTTGTTGATGACGGGTAGCATGGCCATGCCGCCTTGTATGTTAAATATTGGATCGTTAAAGTCGATTGAGCCGAAGATGGGCTCGGGGTCTGCACCGAACCAGTCTTGAATGATAGTCGAGTATACGGCGCGAAAGTCGATTGTGTGGCGGAGATTCCCGTTAAGTAGATTCCCGAGGTCAGGTTGGCCGCCATAGACGCCTCGATTAACGTCGCCTCCCAAGAGGAACAGCGAATTGGCCGCGCCGTGGTCCGTGCCCAAGCTCCCGTTTTCCTTGATTCGGCGTCCAAATTCAGAGAACGTCATAACCATCACCTTCTCTAGGAACCCGCTCTGTTCCATGTCCTTCATAAAGGCATCGACGGCCTGATCGAACTCATCAAGAAGCTGTGGATGATCGCCGGCATTTATAGGGTCGCCCCCCGCAATTTGGTTGGCGTGAGTATCGTAACCGCCCTGCGTCACGTAGAAGATTTTCGTGGTAAAGCCCGCGCGGATGATTCTCGACACGATATCCAGCCCGTTGCCAAGCGACCCGGCGGGATACGGGTTGATCGTAGGCTGCAGATTGGCTGTGGCGACATCATCGACGGACGCCTGCGCGACGTTGGCGGAGCGTTGCAGGAAGTCTATCGTCGGATCAGCGGTGGCAAAGGTATTAACGTCGATGAGGCCTTGTTTGTGGTGTGCGTTAAGCGTGGCGTTGGTAGGGGCGTCGAATTTGTATGAGCTGAAGTTTAATACGGAGGGTGGCGTATAACCCAGACTGCCGTTGAGCGTCAGCGGCACAATGTCATCTCCAGCGCCAAGCATGGTCAGGGGATCGATGTTCTCCGGGGGAATGCCAGCGCATTGGTTGTCGAAAAAGCGCGACACCCAGCCCTGCAAGGTAGAGAGCTGCGATCCGGGAGACGTGCCGTACTCCCAGAGATCGGTCGCTACGAAATGGGAGAGATTCGGGTTCGGATAACCGACATTTTGGATGACGCTGACGTTGCCGTTTGTGTACCAGTCCTTCAACCGAATTAACTTCGGATGGAACGCGTTTAGTCCGTCGCCCAACAAAGTGAGTCCGAGATTTGGCTCGAGGATCTTCAGGTTCGGCCGTTGTTCCTGCCCACCAACGAGCACCTGGCCCGTGTAGATGGGATCGGTGTAAGGGATGACGGTATTGAGTCCGTCATTGCCGCCAGCCTGTTGAATTATGACAAGCACGCGATCGGGATGTCCCAGGCCGGTGAACGCTTTCGCGGTCTGCGCAATCCAGACGGGCACGGTCGCAGCGGTCGAGAAGTACGTCAAACTGGACAGGCCCGCTTTAAGGAAACTGCGTCGGCTGATGCTCACGTTGAGACTCCTTTTTGCAGCGAATTCTATTTGAGTTGAAAGCGCGGCATTGACATTAGCACGTGTATGATGCCGCGAATCCTGTTACGCATCGGTTCGTTTCCACTACCGACGGATGGATATGTGTCGAGGAATGAAACAAGGGTTGTCTGTTCGTCAACAGTTAGCGGAATCTGGATTAGCCGAGATGCGAAATAATCGACAATCGCCGGATGGTCCGCCGCATCGGCAGGCAGCCAACCATTTGTCGTGAGGAGATTATCGAGCCAAGCATCTCCCGCAGTGCCGTTCAAGATTGTTTGGCCGATTCGGTTTGCGTAATTGAACCGCTGGATAACATTCCCAGAGGTGATCCATGTGTTGCCGTGGTTCCAACCCGAGACGTTAGGCGGTTCAAATAGGGACATGCCCATGTCGCCCATGCGATCTGCGGGGCCATTAAACTGAGCGAAGGCCTCCCCAATTCCAATCATGCGCAAGGCAGTAACCACGTAGTCCGCAGGGGTCTTCACAAGGTTATAACGGTACGCTGAATTATAAAATAGCTTTGACAGAAACAGTTTGCGCAGTACTGCGCGAAAATCGTACGGGTATCTGCGCATCGGATAAGCACCAGCGTCCGTGCCACGCATGTAGTCCGCGAGTTCCAATACTGCGGGATCCGGCGTCGGCAACAACTGAAAGTCGCGGCCGACAAACCATTGCAGTAGTTTCCAAGACATATAGACCGCGGTTGCTGGGAGGGTATTGTATGGAGGGGTCAAACCGGAAACGTCTGGATTTACCGACAGCTTTGAGAGAATCTTGTCGATAACACTGATAGTTTCCAGCCCAGTTCCGTTGTAGGTGACAATTTGACCGAATACCGTTTTGTTGTTTGGTTCGTGTAACGAAGGAGAGAATCCGTAGACATCGTACTGGAAATCGTTTGTGCAACCCCTCAATGGGAGCGTTTCGCCTGTAAAACACTTCGCCACTTCCTGAACATCATTCTCGCTATAGTTCCCGACTCCCATCGAAAAAAGTTCCATGACTTCGCGTGCGTAGTTTTCTTGTGGACGGCCGTTTCGATTAAGCACGTTGTCGAGATAGAGCAGCATGCAGGGGTCACGCGTTATGTTTATCAACAGTTGGCGGAAATCATCGATTCCCTGCGAGCGGAACAAATAGTTCTGGGTAAGCATAAGCTCGATGGCAATTCGAGTTCGGCGTGTGGGATCGTAGGGCAGCGAGCCGCTGGTACAGGTCTGCGATCCCGCGGGCGGGGGGACGCCATCGTTTCCCTGGTTGACCTGAGTCGTGATGGCGCTGATGACCTTGCCCCATTCCGACACCATGTGATCGTGCAAAAATAGCGAGAGCTGCTCCTGCAAGGGTTGCGAGGTGTAGCGCATCCGGTAAATCCAGTGCGCCTGCATCGCGCGCTTGGAAATGGGCGTCTTGACCAAGCCGAGGTCGCTCGTATCGTTCGGAAGGTCATCCAATGGGTCCCCGGCGATGCCGGTGCCCGTACCCGACGGCTGATCGAGATAAGGATCTTGCGGTTGGATATCGACAAGTGTGTCGACAGCGGCTTGAAGTGCGGCTTGGTCGCCACTCCCTACGGCTGCAGTACGCTCGGCTGGTGTTGCCCCGAACCCGGCGCGACGCCAAAGATGACCGGCTTCTTCGTCGGACCACAATCCGTCGACTCCAACAATGTACTCGTCAAGCATTGCCATTGGCCAGTGTCCTCTCTCACCAATAAGCGTTACGGTTTTCTTCTTCCCGCGACACCCGCGCGCAACACCCCGGCGACGCCAATCGCAGTAATGATTAGCATCATTCCGTACGGCCCAATTCCGGGAACAGCCGCCGCAAGATCAGCGGTCACGACGATCATAGGTCGATTGACCGACGCTTCGGACGAATAGAACTTCTTCGCGCGTTGCTTCGTGCCTTCAATCGCGCTGAGCACGATCCACCCGTTGTTTGGCAGCGTCCCGTCAACCCAGCCCTGGACATCAGCAACCATGTATGGGTCACTCCACACTACAAGATCTCCGGCCTGTCCTGCGGACTGTACCGCGCTGGGAGTGGCTATGTAGTCACCTCCGTTGGATGCCCAGGTTGAAACGTTGTGAAAATTGGAAGACCACGTGGCGTCGCCCATTGCAGGTGATCCGCCGAACCCACCTTCGAGTGCCCCCACGGTAGTGCCCTCTCCCCAATCGTTGGTCAAACGGTGTAGGGTGAAGTTCACATCTCCAAAATTACCTCCGGAAGATTCGACCACCATACGGAGTTCGACATTCACGATTACGGCACCCGCTGGAATCTGCGAAAGGTCTGTGCGAACGAGCGCACGGCGTGTTTGTATCTGATTATTCGTGCCCGAAAAAATGCCATCTGCACCGCCAGCCGAGTTTGCGCTCTCGCTGAAAATTGTGGTGTCATCAAAGCCGTTGAAGCCGTCAAGGCCTTGCTGAAAGTAATAGCTTTGCAGTGGATTCGCGTTAGCACCGGGCGCAAAAAGCTGCGCGAATACTGTTAATACCGCAAGAAATGTTAGGCGAATAGTAATCAGTTAATCCTCTACTATTGCGCGGCTTACGAAATTCTCACCCACATACCCCTCGTCAAAAATTATAACACGGACCGATGAACTTTGGTTCCGTTGGCAGGAGAAACATTGAGATACCCACTACCTCTTTCGAGGCGTGCCAATGCCTGCAGGCGATAGCGTCGAAAGTGGCCTGTCTGAGCGGCGCGGCGAGTTGGCAACCGTAAAGCCCACTCAGTCGCTTCCGCCGTGCCTAGGCATTGCCCCGCCAGTTGCTGTGCGATATCTCAGGCTTCAGCGCTTTGATTCGAGTTCGGGGTAGATGAGATTGAGACGATCGGAGATTGACCTTG
>CALEZK010000440.1 GCA_937928585.1 uncultured bacterium
CGGCGCAACGGCGCGCGCGCCAATTGCGCGCCGCTCGATCTCTTTTGCATTCTCATGCGTGAGGTGACGAAAACTTCCCGCGATGATCGGCATCATGCCGGAAGTCTCCTGTTTGCCCGGGGTGATCAGCAGTATGTTGCTGCCCATTCCCGCAAACTCGCGCTCGATATACGCCTGCGCGCCTTCCCCGAGCGAGATCAACAGAATCACGGACATCACGCCAATGATTACGCCCAGCATCGTGAGCAAGGATCGGACCTTGTTCTGGTTGATCGAGTCGACCGCGATGTTGAAGTAATCGAGCGGGCCCATCAGGATTCCAGTTTATCTACCACCTGCACCTTGACGCCTTCCTTCAGGTCGGCAAGCGATACAGAGGTAATCAACACATCGCCTTCATTCAGGCCTTCCGTGATTTCCATGGTGTTCCAGTTGCCGATGCCCGTCTTGATATTGCGGCGCACCGCGCGGCCATTCTCAATGACGTACGCAAACTCCTGACGCACCAGCGACTCCGTCGGCGCAAAGACGATATCCTCTTTCTCGTCGACCAGAATGACCACGTCCGCGGACATGCCCGCGATGAAGTTTTCTTCGCCCTGATCGACCCTCACGCGCACATTCAGAGTACGGCTAAGGTCGGGATTAATGGATACCACCGGCGAAATAAAATCCACCGTGCCGAAGAAATCGGTCTCGCGATAGGCATCCAGGTTAATGCGAACCTTTTGCCCAAGTTTGATCTGCGACGCATTTGCCTCGTCGAATGGCGCCTCGACATAGGATTCGGAAGCGTCAACCAATTGCAGCAGTGGCATGCCGATGGTCACGGCCTCCCCCGCATCTCGAAGGATTTTCGAAACAACACCGTCGAACGGCGCTCGCACAAAGGAATTGTCCCGTGCGGCCTTGGCCACCGCCACCCCGGCCTCGAGTTGTTCGATGCTCGCCTCGGCCATGCGGATTTCTTCCGCACGGACATCGTTCTCGCCTTCGCCCGCTTCCGCGGCCGCCAAGTTTTCCTGTGCCACTTTCAGCGCAAGGCTCACCTTGTCGAACATATCCTGAGAAATCGAACCCTTGTCCTTGAGCGATTTAACGCGGTCAAAATCCTTTCGCGCCTGCTCAAACTGCGCCTTGGCCTGCGCGACGCGCGTTCCAGAGACTTCTTTATTGATCACCGCGCCCATCTTCACCTGTTCGAGGCGGGATTGGCCGACCTTCAGATTGGCTTCCGCAAGCTGGACCTGCGCATCCATTTCGGTGTGCCGCATCTCCACCAGCACATCGCCTTTTGATACGCGATCGCCCTCCTTGAACGGCACGGTCAGCACGGTGCCCATCGTACCCGCCGCGACCAGCGCGTCAAACTGCGGCATTACGGTGCCCGACGCAATTGCCGTGATCGTTTGCTCGACACGACCCTTCGACACGGTCATCGCCGTCACTTCGATCGCTTCTTCCCGGAGAAAGAGGTACGCCGGGAAGGCAGCAAGCCCCCCCGCGACCACTAACCAGCCAATGATTTGGGGGCCCAGACGCCGTTGTTTCGCCATTCGTCTTTCACCAATTTGCCGTCACGAAAACTCATGATGCGCTCGGCGTGCTCCGCCACTTCGCGCTCGTGAGTAACCATGACGATCGTGTTGCCGCTTTCATGCAAATGATCGAACAAAGCGAGAATACTCTCGCCGCTCGTGGTATCCAGGTTTCCAGTCGGTTCGTCCGCGAATACGATGCTGGGCTTGTTCACCAGCGCCCGCGCAATCGCCACGCGCTGCCGCTGCCCGCCCGATAACTCGTTCGGGCGATGGTACATCCGCTCCCCGAGACCGACAGACTCGAGGGCCTCCTTGGCCCGTTCGCTCCGCTGTTTCTTCGGCATGCCGTCGTAAAGCAGCGGCAACTCCACGTTTGCCAGCGCCGTCGTCCGGGAAAGCAGGTTGAAGTTCTGGAAAACGAACCCAATCTCCTGGTTCCGCAACTCCGCCAGCCGCGACTCCGGCAGCTTCGCCACCGAAACCCCGCCAAGGTAATAGTCCCCGGAAGTCGGGCGGGAAAGGCACCCCAAAATGTCCATCAACGTAGTCTTGCCGGAACCCGATGGGCCCATTACGGCCACAAACGTGCCCCGGTCAATCTCGAAGGACACCCCCTGAAGCGCGTGGACGACAGAATCCCCCATCACGTACTGCTTCGTCAGGTCGCGCACCACGATAAGGGATTCAGGTAATTCTGTTTTCGGTTGCCCAGCCATAGATACAGGATTGTACACACTTCCAACCGCACAGTTCGACCCGACCGAATCGAACCGGCATACCTCGCCCTTGTTCTGCCCCCTTAGACTCGGAGAATCCCCCGATGGTTTTGCAGTTGCCGTAGATTCGGATGCATGACTTTCGGGCCAGGCAGGGGTTGATCAAGACTCCCAGACGGCGCTCGGTGGGACTCGGGCCTCAACAGTGAACTGAAACAAAAACCAGTTTTTAAAATTACAGTTATTGCAGTACTGTATTCATAATATATAGCAAGGTTTAGGCGGAGTATTCGGCATGTTGCAAAATCTGCTGGCACTGGCAGTAATCGTCGCGCCCGATGCACTTCTCGGTGAGTCTACTCCCAGGGGGTCGGTTGCCGAGGGTCAGATAAGCGTGGAGGCTATCGTCGCCGAACAGATCCGATACGCCGATCTGATCGGGCAGTACAGTTTTGTTGCGCACAAGAAAGCATATGAAATCGAGGATGACGGGGAAAAGTTTGAGAGCAACGAAACGTACTATGTAGTGCGCTCCGGCTTTTCCACAATGGTGACAGTCGAAAGTCGGAACAGCATTCAAGTTCATACACAAACCAATCAGCAAACCTATGGTGACGGCGCGA
Source organism: uncultured bacterium (assembly GCA_937928585.1). GTDB lineage: Bacteria > Hydrogenedentota > Hydrogenedentia > Hydrogenedentales > SLHB01 > JABWCD01. The sequence goes on from CALEZK010000440.1 coordinate 2,881, forward strand.
TGAAGTATCTCATCACGCCGGAACTCACGGCCCGGTGGGTCGACCTCGCGCAACCCAGGCTATACATGCAGTATGCGGAAGACTGGAAACTGGGGTCGAAAGAGAACAGTGCGTATGGAATTGAATCGATAAGGGGTTCACTCGCCGCTATCGACCCCAGGAGTGTCAGTTTTGGAATGGTCGGCGGGGCAAGCCTTTGGGAATCGTTGCCGGGGGAACAGGCACTCAGCGACAAGGCCCGAGGTCATTGGGTGTGCGCGTTCACGGATCCGGAGAAAACACTGGTTCGCGCCGAGCGTTTCAAGCCGGGACAAACACGTCCAAATTTGATCTACACGCTCGATCTCGCCAACGGCGCGCAGGTGCTGAACGGTGAGTTCTGGCCCGATGTGAACGCCCGTTTTCCCTTGCGAACCGTCAAGAAAACGTACACAACCGTTGACGGCCTACGTTTACTTGAGCGTCAAGAAGTCGAATCCTTCTCCGAGACCGGAACTATCATGAGTCGCACAGAAACAGCGTACTCCGGTTACGTCCGCAATGAAGCCAACCGGGAGTTCGGTCTGGAAGATCTTGGAATACCGGACGGCGCGCGGGTCATTCGCAAGAAGCGTGATGGGGGGCAGGTAGCCAACGTCTGGAGGCAAGGCAAACTTGTCGAAGTTCCCGTTGAGTATTTTTTTGTCCCAAACTAGAAGCGATCGTAACAAGCACATTGAAACCGGCGGCCGGTGGAGGGCCGGCTGCGTATCTCATGACAACCTCGTTTGGACACCTGAACAAGGCTACAAGTGCAGCCGGATAGCAACATGAAGAACGGCAGACTCGCTTATCTTGTTCTTGCGGGCATTCTTATTCTTGCATTGCTTTGTGTCCTGCTGGGTTGGTTCTATCTCTCGTCGACTTCGTCCGGCCAGAAACGCGATGCACCGTTGCCCGTCGCAGAACGAGACTCGCCTTCAGCGGCTCCGGCAACAGTGGCGCAACCGAGCACACCGACACCTCGCCCAACGGTTCCCCAAGTATTCCACGCTCACCTGTCTGTTTTTGTTCACGATAACGCAGGACTGCCCGTACCTGGCGCAACCGTCCAATTGAAATACATCGAGACCCCCGACACGGAACCCAACGACATGGTTCCTCATGCGGAAACTACCGCCCAGGACGGTGTCGCCACCTTCTCCGGCATTCCGTGGGGATACGTCTGGCTGTACGCGGAGCGAGGCAACTTGCGGTCCAGTACAACGTCAACACGATTGCACGCTAGAGATAATTTTCAAGAGGTCATCTTAAAACTCGAATCCACCGCAGTTATTCGAGGGATTGTTGTAAACGAATCGGGCGAGCCCGTTGCGGGCGCGGACGTCGTCGTTTCTGAGAAGGACCTAACGCGCACGTCCGCCAGGACAGATAGTCCCGATGCCGAAGTCACTGGTGAGGACGGTAGCTTCGCCTTCGACACGCTTCCAGAAGGAGTCTACAAGTTTACCGCGTTCGCCGATATGTACGCGCCGGGGGAAAGCCAGCCGATAGCGACAGGGAGCACAACCGAGCTGGTGATTCGGGTCACGCGAGGTTCGACGGTCTCCGGCCTTGTTCGCAATAGATCGACGGATGCGCCAATCTCCGAATTTCCGTTAACAGCATGGAAAAAAGGTTCGAGCATGAGGCCAAAGCGCATCCAATCGGGCGGGGATGGCGCGTTCGCATTCTCGGGTCTCGCCGAAGGGGACTACGAAATCCGTGGCACGCACGAGCATCTTGTCCTCGTTGAAGGAAGCTTGGACATTACGGTGCCG
>CALEZK010000441.1 GCA_937928585.1 uncultured bacterium
CGAATGCGCGCAAACCGTTGGGTACAATTTCACGCGAGGAGAGGGCGTTGTAGGACTAACCGAGCTTGCCCACGCATATTTCTTGAGCAATGTCATATGGGACACGTGCGAGCATGCTCAAAAGTCCATGCAATACGCGTGGTTTCCAGTTGAAGGCGGAAAAGAGAGGCACCGTCAATGCTATGTGGCTTTCGATGAACACCAGCCACGCCCACTTCCCTTTAACTAACGTAAATTAGGAACAGCAATGGCGAAAAAATCTAAAGCACTGGCTGAATCGGCGCCGCTGTTTTCAGAGGACCAAGGTGACATGTTCGAAAAGTCATACGAGGAAGAGTTGGCGGCCCGGAAGGCTCAGCCCGTCGAATGCCTGGGGATGACATTTCCGAATGATGAGGAGCGGCAGAGGTATTTTCTGGAAAAGCTGCGGGAGAAGTTAAAAGACCCGGAGTTCCGGAAGATTGAGGGGTTTCCGATTGGCTCGGACGAGGACATTTTGGCACTGTCGGATCCGCCGTACTACACCGCATGCCCAAATCCGTTCATCGCGGACTTCATCAAGCACTATGGCAAGCCCTATGACCCAAATGTGCCGTATAGCCGGGAGCCGTTCGCTGCGGACGTTAGCGAAGGGAAGAACGACCCGATCTACAACGCCCATTCTTACCACACCAAGGTTCCGCACAAGGCAATCATGCGGTACATTCTGCACTATACGGAGCCTGGCGACGTGGTCTTCGATGGGTTCTGCGGCACAGGGATGACGGGTGTCGCGGCTCACCTATGCGGTGACAAACGAGCCGTAGCTTCATTGGGTTATAGAACGAAATCAAATGGGGTGATTCAGGATCCAAAAAGCAATGAAGTTTCCACGATCGGTGCGCGTCGGGCGATACTCTCAGATCTGTCGCCTGCAGCAACGTTTATCGCAAGCAACTATGCTGACTTTTCCTCCCTTACGGCATTTGCCGACGAAGCCTTGCGCGTCATTGAGAAAGTGGAGAAGGAACTAAGCTGGCTTTACACGGACACCGCCGGCACGGTGACCTTAAGCGCTATTTGGTCGGATGTATTCCTCTGCCCAAATTGTAGTCACGAATTCATATTCTGGGAGGCCGCTATTAAGAACGATAAGATGCAGGAGGCATTCCCTTGCCCACATTGCCGAACCGTTGTTGGCAAGGCAGCGTCCAAAGCAAGTGGAGCTATCAAGCTTGAGCGTCCCTTTGGCACTATCTTCGATCCTGTTTTGAAGTCGATCGCACGTGTACCAAAATTTGCGCTGGTTCAGTCAACTGTTAAATCCGGTTCAGTTCGTAAGAACATTCGTATATCGGATTCGCAGAGAAAAGAATTCGCGGCTCAATTTGAGGGTTGCTCCTGGCCCAGTGTTCCGACGGAAGAGTTCTTTCCAGGGCGACAGACAAATAAGCTGATAAACGGTTCTGGGATCTCGCACGTTTGTCATATGTATACGCAGAGGGCTCTATTCGCTTACGGATATTTATGGCAACAGGTACTTTCGTCGCATAGAAATACCGCGCTGTTTCGATTTTGTCTAAGTGCTATAAACAACTACGTATCCAGAAAGCAAGGCTATTTTGGAGGGGGAGGCGGCGTTTCCGGGACCTTGTTTACACCTTCCCTTCATCTTGAGAGAAATGTCTTCAATGTTCTGCGGCGTAAGGTTCGGAAACTACCTCCCCTTGAAACAGCGCAGTCCGGTACGACATGTGTATCCACACAGAGTATCGTTGATTTGCGCAGTATTCAAAGCGACTCGGTGGACTATATATTTACAGATCCGCCATTCGGAGAGTCTCTTCAATATGCCGAGTTAAACATGTTCATCGAATCGTGGTTAAGGGTTAAAACGGAAACGAATAAAGATTGCGTTCTGAATTATGTGCACAAAAAGGATTTGCCTTTCTACTCGCACATGATGCTGGGCGCGTTTACAGAATATACTAGACTATTGAAACCAGGGCGATGGATTACAATTGAATTTCACAACAGCCAAAATGCGGTCTGGGCTGCCATTCAGCAAGCAATAGAATCATCCGGCCTAGTTGTCGCGGATGTTCGCGTCCTTGATAAACAACAGCGCTCCTTCAATGCAGTGAACAGAGCAGGAGCGGTAGATCAAGACCTTGTGATTTCGGCGTACAAACCCAACGGCGGTCTCGAAGAGCGCTTTAAGCTCTCTGCCGGTACAGTGAATGGCGTGTGGGATTTTGTCCGAACACATCTAAAGCAACTTCCGGTGTTTGTTTCGACGAATGGCCAGGCCGAAGTCATTGCCGAGCGGCATAGCTACCTCCTCTTTGATCGAATGGTTGCTTTCCACGTCCAGCGCGGCGCGACGGTTCCTTTGTCCGCGGCTGAGTTTTATGCAGGACTTTCTCAGCGATTTTCCGAACGCGACGGAATGTACTTTCTTGCTGAACAGGTTGCGGAGTATGACAAGTTGCGCATGTCGGTGCGCGAAATTCTTCAGCTTGAGATTGCCATCGTCGGCGAATCCACGGCAATTGAATGGTTACGCCAAAAACTTCTCCAGAAACCCCAAACGTTTCAGGAAATTCAACCTCAGTTTATGCGTGAAATTGCCGGGTGGCAGAAGTTTGAAAAAACTTTGGAACTTCGTGAACTGCTAGAACAGAACTTTCTTTGCTATGACGGCAAGGCTGAAGTCCCCAGCCAAATACACAGCTACCTTTCGACTAACTTCAAAGAATTGCGCAAACTGGCCAAGAACGATTTGGTACTGAAGGCCAAAGCGAAAGATCGCTGGTATGTGTCCGATCCGAATAAGGCTGGCGACCTTGAGAAACTACGCGACCACGCCTTACTGAAAGAGTTCTGGGAATATCTGCCGCCAGGATTCAAGCCTGCAAAGCCCGAATCTCAGGAAGGATTCATTCCAGGGCTTGAATCGAAACCGGCTCCCGTTCCTCGAGGTAAGAAGATAAAGGTCATCCGCCTGGAAGCCGTCCGCGCCGGATTCAAACACTGCTGGCAAAACCGCGACTACCGCACCATCATCGCCGTTGCCGAGCGCATCCCCGAAAACGTCCTCCAAGAGGACCCCAAGCTGCTCATGTGGTACGACCAAGCTTTGACCCGAACTGGAGAGCAGTGAGCGATGCTAAGTCGCACCGTCCAACCCATACACTTTGATGACTTCGACGGTCGTCAGTTCGAGCGGCTAGTCTTCGCCTATCTGCTACGAACGGACAACTGGTTTTCTCTCGAATGGTACGGGCAGACAGGAAGCGATTCTGGAAGGGATATTTGGGGCGAAAGGGAAAGGGATAGTTACCCACAAGGGCAAAAAGTGTGCATCCAGTGTGCAAATCGTAAGTCCCTCACGTACAAGAAAGTGCAAGAGGACCTCGAGAAAATTCTTGGCGGACTACATGGAAAGCCCGATATCTTCGTTGTCGTTTGCGGAGGTGTGGTATCTGCAAGCCTGCGGGACAAGGCAAAGAAGCTTCGTGAGCAGAAACAGATCCACTTGATAGAGATATGGTCAGGCAATGAATTCGAAGAGCGTCTTAGAGCTAAAACGGAGTCCTTACTGAAGCGGTTCATCGCAGGAGAAGAGTTCCCCGATACCTCCGATAAACTGCGCGCCTTCGCACAAACTGTGTTGCCTCAATCAGACGGCGAGATTCTCGCCCTAATGGCTGGTCTCTTCGACAGGCCTGCCTTCTACACGCCGTTTCACCAGGAAAGTTCAGTTCCAGCTTTTAAGAAGGCGATCACGGACACCATCGAAGCTTTGAGCACTGGAGTACATCGGCTTAGAGATGGAACAGAAATCCGGCGCATCCCCAGCAGACACGCGATTCAATCCGCGCAGACCAGGAAGACCTTGTCTCGGATTGAACTAATGCTCGGAGAACTCCGCGCGAAGTATGAAGAGCGTCTTAAAACTGGAGACATTCGCCCATGCGGTTGCGACGTTCCGGACTGTCCGGTGTTCTTCATTTCCCCTCGGGCAGCGAGCGAAATGGATGACTTGCGTGAGGAAATACTGGAGACTTTTCGAGGACTTCATCCGGGATTTGACGTTAGACTTGGATGGAGGCATTGAGTCCATGCTTCGGCCATACAAGATGAGGCGTATGT
>CALEZK010000442.1 GCA_937928585.1 uncultured bacterium
CCGCTTCATGATTCCGGCGCACTACAGGCACGCCAGAGGGGTTGGCTATTTCGATTCGCGCTGTAGGTCAAGTGCAAAGCATGTGCCAAGAGAGTTTCCGGTCGGCACATTGCGCGCAAGTCATTGTTTTGTAATAGGTTATCTGTTTCGGGGACGAGACGGACTCCTGCGATGGGGCGGCGGGGCGCGTCCTGATTCCAGAATCGGGACGGCGATTTGTACAGAATCTTAACTTTGGCGGGGTGCCACTTTTACGCTAACCCCTTGCCCGGAATCACTCTGGCAGGTAGGCTGTTCCCTTTGGCAATGCAAGAGCGGTGCACGTCATGAGGGCAGGAAGACTGTTTCAGCTAAGCGCGAGTATCCTGTTTTCGGCTTGCTGTGCAACCGCTGGTGACACACCCGCGAAGGAGACCCCAGTGACCTCGGCGAATGCCGCCCCGAAATTCACCAATCGACTTGTGAACGAAACCAGCCCCTACCTGCTCCAGCACGCGCACAATCCGGTTGATTGGTATCCGTGGGGAGAGGAGGCCCTCGCCAAAGCGCGCGCCGAGAACAAACCCATCTTTCTCAGCATCGGCTATTCGGCGTGTCACTGGTGCCACGTGATGGAGCGGGAGTCGTTCGAGAACGAGGCGGTTGCGGAGGTTCTGAACAAGGACTTCGTGTGCATCAAGGTGGACCGCGAAGAGCGGCCCGACCTTGATGAAATCTATATGACCGCTGTGCAGATCATGACCGGCAGCGGTGGCTGGCCGATGTCGGTTTGGCTCACGCCGGAGCTGAAGCCGTTCTATGGCGGCACCTACTATCCGCCGGTGGACGCGTTTGGCCGACCTGGATTCGTGACCGTATTGAATTCAATTGCACAGGCTTGGAAAAACAAACGTGCAGATATCGACAAAAGCGCCGAGCAACTTACGGAGTATGTGAAACAAAGCACGGCGGTAAGAGCGACCGAGCCCGGCGAACTCTCGTATGCGATTGTGGAAGAAGCGGTCGACGAACTGCGCGGTACCTTTGATCCATCGTATGGCGGTTTTGGCGGCGCGCCGAAGTTTCCGTCATCGCCGTCGATTGCGGTGTTGTTGCGGCACTATTACAACACGGGCGACAAACAATCGCTGGAGATGGCGACGTTTACGCTTACGCGCATGTTCAGCGGGGGAATGTACGACCATCTTGGTGGCGGATTCCACCGGTACTCCGTGGATGCGCAATGGCTCGTGCCACACTTTGAGAAAATGCTGTATGACAACGCGCAACTTGTGCCGGTGTATCTCGAAGCATACCAGGCGAGCGGCGATGCGCTGTTCGCGCGCGTGGCGCGGGAAGTGCTCGATTACGAGCTGCGCGAGATGCAGGACGACGCAGGCGCGTTTCACTCGACGGAAGACGCGGACAGCGAGGGCGAAGAAGGGAAGTTCTACGTGTGGACACAGGACGAGATCATGGCGGTGCTCGGCGACGCCGATGGCTACCTGTTCTCGCAGTTCTACAATGTTCGGGGGAACGGAAACTTTTCATCGCACGAGCCGTATCACGCGGGCAAGAACATTTTGCACATCACGCGGCCTGCGGAAGCCGTGGCGAAAGAGTTCAGCATGTCCACCGCCGATTTTGAGGCGAAGATCGCGGCATGTCGCGCGAAACTCCTCGCCGAACGCGCCAAGCGCGTGCGACCCGGGTTGGACGATAAAGTGCTGACTTCCTGGAACGGTTTAATGATCTCCGCGCTGGCACAGGGATATCAGGTACTGGGCGATGCGCGGTATCGCGATGCCGCGGAGCGCGCGGCGAAATTTCTGCTTACGAGCATGCGCACGCCGGAAGGACTTTTGCGGACGCACCGCAAAGGGGAAAGCCGGTTGCCGGCGTATCTCGATGACTATGCGTTCACCGCGCTAGGGTTGACCGACTTGTACGAAGCGACCTTTGACGAGCAGTGGCTTACGGCCGCAGACGAAATTGCGAAACTGATGATCGCGAAGTTTTGGGACACGGATGCAGGCGGGTTCTTTTCGACCGGGGCGGAACACGTGAATCTTCTGACGCGCACGAAGCCGACCTACGATGGCGCGGAACCTTCCGGCAATACGATGGCGGCGACGGCGCTGTTGCGATTGGCAAAACTTCGTGATGAGAAAAGCTATCAGGATAAGGCGTTGACTGTGCTTCGGATTAATGCGGCGAACATGGCAAGCGCGCCGCGCGGATACATGAAGATGATCTGCGCGGTGGATTTCGTTGTGAACGCGCCGAAGGAAATCGCGTTCGCAGGCGCGGCGGAGGGCGAAGATACGCGCGCGCTGATGAACGCGTTGCATGCGCGCTTTGTGCCGAACAAGGTGGTTGCGTTTTACGATTCCGCAAAGGCGGACGCGGACCTCGGCACGCGCATCCCGCTGTTGAAAGACAAAACGCCCGTGAACGGGAAAGCCGCGGCGTATGTATGCAAAGATTATGCGTGCCAACTGCCGGCCACCACGCCGGAGGAATTTGTAACTGTGCTTGGCGCGCCCAAGGGAGAAGCAAAGTAATGCGTCGATTGTTGATGGTGCTCGCGGCGATCTCGTGTGGGCTTGTTGCGCACGCGCAGATGGTGTCGAGCAAGGACAAGGTAAGCGTCGCCGCGAAAACACAGCAGGACGGCGTATTGCCGGGCGGCACGATGCGCGCGGCGATCGTGATTACCGTGCAGGACGGCTGGCACATCAACAGCAGCAAACCGCACGAAAAACTGTTGATCCCCACTGCGCTGAAGCTTGAACCGTTGGAAGGCGTCACGGTTACCGAAATCATTTATGCGCCGGGCGTCGATCAGAAGTTTTCTTTCTCCGAACAGCCGATGTCGGTATACGATCATGAGTCGCCGATTGGCATCACGGTGCAAGTGGCCGAGACCGCTGCGCCGGGAGCGTTGACGTTGAAGGGTTCGTTACGTGTGCAGGCGTGCAACGATAAGAGTTGCCTGGGCCCTGCGAACATTCCCGTGGAGATTCCGATCACGGTGCTTGCGCCGGGTTCGACGCCGGTGCAACAGGAAGCAGAATTGTTCGCAACGATTGCCAGAAACGCGGAGGCGCTTGCGCCGGAAACGCCTGCTGCGCCTGCTACAGGGAGCGATGCGCCGAAGCCCACGGATGTTGCGGCTGCAGTTACGCAACCGTGGACAGAGAGCTTGCCAAAATTCACCATCGCCGCGCAGACCGGCGGTTATCTCAACTCGACGGAATTCACGGCCTGGATCGACCGCGCGGAGAAAGGCGGGGGCACGCCGGAGGCATCCGGTTTGTTCGCGCAATTGGGCAGCGTGTTCAGCGGTGGATTCACGCTGAAAGGTCTCGGCATTCCGCTGGTGATTCTGCTTACGCTGGTGGGCGGCGTCGCGCTGAACCTCACGCCTTGCGTGTTGCCGTTGATACCCGTGAACCTTGCGATTATTGGCGCGGGCGCGAAAGCGGGATCACGATCCAAAGGATTTTTGCTGGGCGGAATGTACGGCCTGGGCACGGCGCTGTTGTATGGCGTGCTTGGTCTGATCGCCGTGTTGGGCGCGGCCAGCTTCGGCACGCTCAATGCGCAATGGTGGTTCAACGGGTCGATCGCGGTGGTGTTCATCGTGCTGGCGCTGGCGATGTTCGACATCATCATGATCGACTTCACGAAATATCAGAGCAAGCTGGGGATCAAGAAAGATTCCGGCAATTTTATTTTTGCATTTGTGATGGGCGCCATCAACGCGCTGCTTGCGGGCGCTTGCGTTGCGCCGGTGGTCATCGCGGTGGTGTTGTATTCGCAGGATGCGTATGCGGCGGGATCTACCGTCGCGCTTGCGCTGCCGTTTCTATTGGGCGTGGGCATGGCGCTGCCGTGGCCGTTTGCAGGCGCGGGGCTCTCCTTCCTCCCGAAACCCGGCATGTGGATGGTGCGCGTGAAGCAGGCTTTCGGCGTGTTCATCCTCGGCTTCGCGCTTTACTACGGCTACCAAGCCTACGAACAATTCAGCGCGCGCTATCTTGTGGACCGCGAAGCGGTGCTCGCGAGTGCGCAAAGCAAGAACGAAGCTGGATGGGTTTCTTCGCTCGATGAAGGTCTCACGCTCGCGTTGAAAGAGAACAAGCCCGTACTCATCGATTTTTGGGCCACCTGGTGCAAGAACTGCCTCTATATGAACGACACCACATTCAAGGATGCCGAAGTGCTCAAGCGGCTGGATGGGTTTGTGAAGATAAAGTATCAGGCGGAAGAACCGGATCTGTCGCCGCACAAAGAGTTGTTGTCGAACTTCGAGTACGTGGGGTTACCGTTGTACGTGGTGCTGACGCCGAAGACGGAGTAGAACGCTACTCGGTACGTTGGCGCTGTCGCTCGAAAAAGACTATTTAAAATTCATCGTGGAAGTATGAGATTTCAAGGTACTTTTACCTGGCGTGACTTGACGCAGATCCCTGCTTCCTCTTCATAAGCCACTGTCGTCTAAAGATTTGCGTTGCGCGTGTTCACATTCTCCTTCATCAGCGCGACGAACAGCTCTTCCAGCGTCACGGGGGCGGTGGCGTCGACGGTTACGCCGCTTGCCATGAGGTGGACTTCGGCGTTGGATTGCGTGTCGAGGAGGAGACGCCAGCGGCTGCCTTCCAGCTTCTGGACCCATACGCCGCCAACTTCATGCGGGCGCGCGCCGTTTGCCGCGACGCAATCGACCATCTTGAATCGTTCGACGAGTTCGGCGGTTGGGCCTTCGAGGAGTAGCTTGCCATTCTGGATCACGCCGACGTGATCGCAGAAACGTTCCAACTCGTCGAGGTTGTGCGAGGAGATGAAGACGGTGCGGTTTTCATCCTGAACGGCATCGAGGAGTTCGGCGAACACTTCGCGTTTGGACACTGGATCCAGGCCGGAGAGGGGTTCATCAAGCAGCAAAAGCGTGGGCCGGTGCGCGAGGGCAATGACGAGATTCAGTTTTGTGCGCGACCCGAACGACAAGGTGCCGATGGAATCGTTCAGGTTGAGGTTGAAACGCTTTAACAGGTCTTCGCAATAGGCGTCGTCCCAATCGGGATAAAAACTGCGAACGAATCCGATGGCGCGGCCGACGCGTCCCCATGCGGCGAATGAGAGGTCGGGGCTAACATATCCGACGCGCGATTTCACGGCGACTTCGTCGCGCGCGTGGTCGAACCCCAACACTTCAATGGTGCCGGCGTCATTTTTCCCCATGCCCATGACGAGATCGATGGTGGTGGATTTTCCTGCGCCGTTCGGTCCTATGAAACCGTATATTGCGCCTTTGGGGACGGTGAGGTCCAAGGGGCCGAGGGTGAACCGCGGGAATTTCTTTTCGAGGCCACGGATTGTCAGTGCGTTCTCGGACATGTCAGAAACTCCATGGTGGGTTGAGTGTGTGATTGAGAATGCTGTTCACCGCGAAGGCGCGAAGAGCACGAAGGGGAGAAAGAAGAGAACCACGGGGATTCGGGGCGCACGGGGGGAGTCGAGGGCCAAAAAAGAATTATTGGACGGCATTCTGCTCTCATTGAGTTTGTGCCCATTTTTTGTAGAGGCTTGAACTCTTCAGAACAATTTTCTGCATGAGCAAACCGGAACCTAGCCAGGCCGTGGCCATGAAGAGAAGATAACTCAGGACGAAAAGGTTCCATACAACGCCGGAATCGAGAAACAGGGCCATCGATAACGGGAATCCGAAGACGAGCAACGATCCAATCATGGCTAGAATAACTCCCAAGACTTCCTCGAGTGCGTTAGATAGCATCATTAATACGTGGATATACGATACGGATACGATTGATGCTGTAAAAAGACATGCAACGTAAGCTGAAGATACCTCCGGTGAAATAGCCGATAAGCCAATTGCAATTGCGGCGGCGGTCAAGAGTGGCCAGATGGGTACCATAGAAAGGCTTAGCGCAACGCGCCTAGTTGTGACCGGCAATGTGCGTATTAGCCTGATTCCACTTTGATCCGAAGCGATTGCGATGAAGGAGCCGACGAGTGCGCAAAAATTGATCGTCCAGAAAAAAGGAAATTGTAGCATAGATTCCAAGGCGGCGAAACCTAACGCAATAAACATGACGCCAGTAGCCGGGATCAGGGCGAAAAGGGCCACAAGCATCGCGCGAGAGAAGTGGCGAGAACCGAAGAATCCACCTACTTGAGGAACATATTTCGCGAATTGCGAAGATGCAATCGCAGCTTCACCCGCTTGCGCCTTCGAGTCCATGGGGCCTCGCCAAGCGCGTGAGCGACGCCAATACGCTCCAACTGCAGCGATAGAGAGACCTCCGATGAGCACTGCATTCCAGAAGTGCAGATCGGAGAATCGCAATGGGGCAAAGAAGTACGCGGAGATAATAGCGGGGAAATTTGTGGACCAGCCGAGGAGGAGTCGAATAAACGGGCGGTCGGGGAGTGTGTGCTGAAACGCGCCCACACCGGCGTAGGCAAGACAAAGGAACAGGATGATTGGGAAATCGAAAATGGCAACTGGCTGGAATTGGCTTGGTTGGAGCATCCAAAGCGCGAGAAAGCCAGTAGTTGCGTATAGCGCCGGTATGCCGAACAGTACCAAACGCTCCGTTTGGCGTATGAAGTCCAAGCGTTTGATTGGCAGGGCATAGATTAAACGAAGTGGTATGGCCGGACCAAGCACGGCATTGGCGCACGTAAAACACATGCCATACATGATCATGCGAACGAATGGCTGAACCAGGACTTCCAGCTTTTCCGTTTCGACATCGTCGGCTGCGAGAAGTCTGAGAATGGATAAAAGCACGGGCATTCCCAGACAGGTAAAGGTCCCTATGAATGCAACGATTCCCATGGCGTTCGTATGAACAGTGCTCCACCAGAGTCGCAGGGGAAGCGAATTGAAATGCCGCAATGACTCGACAGTCTTGCGCGCGACTTGTCCGTGGAAGTAGTGCGTGCTCATGTCGGTACCGCTCTGTGACATGTTTTGCGCGGGGACGAGCTGTGTGGTTGGAAATGCTGTTCACCACGAAGGCACGAAGGACACGAAGGGGAGAAAGAAGAGAACCATGGGGACACGAGGAACACAGGGGAGTGTGGAAAGTGATGCTGGGTGCAATCTCCAAGTTTCATCGGTTTGCTTTTTTGTGATAAGTGTCCTCGCAACATGACAAGCCCACTTTCGGCGCGTAGCGCCTTGGAGTGCGCGCGTGAAGCGCCGCTTTGGTTGCCTTTGATCGAGAGACGGCCAACTTCCGGCATGACGAGTATTTCCGTTTCGCACTTCATGTATGACGCTGCTGATATACCTGGGTCGCCAGCGCTGAACTGCCCAACACCATCAAGAATGGGCCAGCGAAGGGCAAGACCAGCTTTGCATTCTCTGGGCTCAGACAGAACGGAATCGACAACACAAACAGAAGTATGGGAAGCAGTGCCATAACTACATCGATCATGAGCATGATCAATGAAAACAAACCCGTAATTCGAGCGATTCCAAATACGGGACCTGCATACCTTAATGGCCCAATGACCAATGTTGCGCCCGTGGCATAAAGTAAGGCGTGCAATTGCTGCGCCGCAGACTGGTTCCAATACGTGCTCAGCAATGGACTGCAGCCGACAAAGGTACCAACGCATACGACGGCGCAAACTGCGATTAAGTACGCGCAACGAATGTGTCGCGGTATGGGCAAACTGCGGAGGACTGTCTGGGCCGCACTCTCGTGCATGAAAGCAAAGCTTGTGGCGAGGATTGCCAATAGCGACGCGCAGCCCGAAGTGTGGAGGGCTGACTCGGGACTATCGCCTACGGATTGGTCGCCTATAACGTATGCTATAAAGGCAAGAGCGATTCCATACCAAATGCCAATGAAAAGTCCCAATAACCCATACCAGGGTAATCGCCTTGCCAATGGGTAACGCATGCGTAAAGATGGCATGCGATCAATACCTCTGTTAATATGAACGCTAGAAGAGGCAGGGTCAGCAGTTGCACCGTTGACCTTGGAAGCAGCAATCAATTCTGAGGAATCTTCGCGCGCGGGTATATTCAGTGGTGGTGGACCAGCCGGAACCACATTCGCGGTTACAAGCTTTCCTCGCCCGCTGTCGAGAAGGTCTCTTGTCCACCACATGATTTCCCTACTGCCTTCCGAGAAAAAATAGGACCACCTTAAAAATGACAGCGCAAAGGCGGTACCGCTACATAACAAAAGTAACCCAAGAGAACTCGTCCACGGCATGGCGGGTAAGAAGTTGACAATGGCAGCGAATAAGCCAATCCCAATTACGCCGCGAACTAAAACGTCATCGACAAGAGTCACGAAGAAGAAATATGTACCTTGCATTGCAATGAAAACGAGAAAGAGCTTGATAACGGCCACTGTAGGAAATTCGCCACCGATGGAAGTCGCGGCAACCCATGCCCCTAAGGCCATGGAGGCAGTCTGGAGGACAGGTCCGACAACGACGAATACAAGCCAAACCGCACGACTGAAATGTTCAAAACGCAGGGGAAGCATTCGAAACGCACGTGATGACGGGTCAATCCAAAGCATTACGAAGACACAGACTATCGGGGTCACCCAGATTGCGGCCCTAATCCACATAGTGCCCTCGGTATGTTCATTCGCTTGTCCCGCAGAAACCAGCAGGTGTTTTCCCGTGAAGTAGAGCAAAAAAATATACGGCAACATGTCAAACCCGCTTCGGAATAGGGCCATTCGATAAAAACGATACACTCCCATTGTCTAAATCAAGTCTGCTGTTCGTTGCAGCGGTTGTGAGCGCGTACTCATGTCGGGACCGCTCTGTGACATGTTTTGCGCGGAGACAAGCAGTGTGTTTGGAAATGCTGTTTACCACGAAGGCACGAAGGACACGAAGAGGAGAAAGAAGAGAACCATGGGGATTCGGGGCGCACGGGGGAGTTTGGGAAGTGATGCGGGGTGCGATCTGCCGGTTTCATGAATTTACTTTCTCGGGGTAGCTGTCCTTGCAACATGGCAATCCCACTATCGGCGCGTAGCGCCTTGGAGTGCGCGCGTGTAGCGTCGCTTCTACAGTCAGTACGATAGTGACTTGAATATCTCATGCGCGGAGATCGCGTTTGTTTGTTGCCCGCATGGTCCAGGCATCACTATTTCCGAAATAGGTACTCATGACGCGACTCTTCATGAATTGCTGCCCAAGTCAAAGTCGAGATGGCGAAGTATGCTGCGGCGAAAGACTGAATCGCTGCGTGACAGAACCTGGTGCAACGCTATGAGGCTGGAAACGGCAAGGGCGAATCCAACTGCGAAGTTCAAGTCTAGCCGGGTTTCCAGAGTGACAAAGAGGATAACCGGGCTGATGGCGACGAAAGCGAACCAGAATGCGGTCCCTGCGTAGGTACGTTTACTGGCGAACCCGATGGCTGCCCCGAAGACGGCAAGACCGAAGCCAAAGCAGATCGCCGTCACGTAGTCGATTGCAGACACGTTGAACACTGCGCTACGCATCGCTAACGCGATGACTGGGTATCCGACAGCGAGAATGGCGTAAGGAGTAACCAGCTTAATGCAAAGTTGGCGGGGACATAAGGGCAAGGACCTGTAGACTGGTAGCGTCGGGCGCAACGCAAGGGTGAGTAGCGCCGAAAGCAATCCGCCGAATGCAGACGAAGAATAAAGCACTTTGGAATCGTCCAGTTCATTGTGCGCATAACCCCAGCCAATTGCCACGGCGAACAATAGAAGGAGAAACGTGACGTACGGTGCGGTGTAGAGATTGCTCAAATTACGAAAGGTGGTCTGGGAAATGCGCGAATTCCTAAGTCGTGACGATTCCGTTGGACCAGCAATGAGGCGGTGTCTACGGAAGTAGGAAAGAATTGTTAAAGTGCCAATAGCGACAACATAAATTTGCGCGCTTGCGGTAAGTCCATATGGACTAAGCGGCGAAAACATGCACCATAAGAGCACCGAAGCGACCGTAACGAAACCCGTTAGCGCTCTGCTGAAACGCAGTGTATCCAGAAATGCAAGGCTACCAGCCCAAAGCACGGCAGAAATGAGCAGCACTATCCAATCTAGAGGAAACTCGCTCCGTCCCGTCACCGCGAGAATGCCGACGAACGAAACGCCAAACGCAGCGATATTCACCAACGGGAGTATGACCACAGCAATCCACCAAGCCGTCGTACGAACGCGATCCGCTTCCACGGGCAGCGTCATCGCCGCACGACGCCAGATCGCATCGCGCCGCAAAAGGAGGGCAAGTCCAGGTATGCAAGTGTATAGCGTAAAGAACAGCAGCATGTAGCGCAGCAGAAAATCGCTCGCAAATTCCTGCAGATCGGAAAGGACGAGATAAACCAGCCAGAGCGATAGCGGGAGGAAAACGAAACTCATCAACCACTCGTACCAGCGAATGCTGCCAAGCAGTAGGTGGAGCGTGTTGTTTGGAAACAATCTCATTCGCCCTCGCCGTGAACTGCAAATCGGGCGCTTCCGAAATCGATTCCGTCGAGCATGCCACGAATTGCCGATTCCACATCCTCCTCCGTCATGCCGGCGTCAAGGCATTTTTGGAGGGCTTCGCGTAGTTCGCGTTCGGCTTCGTTGCGTTTGGCGTCGCGGGTGATGGCGTCACCCTCATCGGCGACGAAGGTGCCGAGTCCCTGTTTGCGGTAGATGATGCCTTCGCGTTCGAGTTCTTCGTAGGCGCGTTTGACGGTGATGACGCTGACGAGGAGGTCTTCGGCTAGGACGCGGAAGGAGGGTAGGGCGGAGCCTGGGGTGAGGCGGCCGTCGGCGATGGCGCGTTTGATAC
>CALEZK010000443.1 GCA_937928585.1 uncultured bacterium
GACGGTCGCCGAGGCCGGCGCGCTGTGACGGCGGCGATGGAGCGCTTCGTGGAGGCGCAGGATCACGTCTACGCGCGTGTCCTCGACGAGCTTCGCCTTGGCCATCGTCTCCGGGGTCACATCGGCGCCGGCGTCGAACGCCTTGTCGATCATGTCCAGGTTCACAATCGCCATCGGGAAACGGGTCTCATGGTTGAAACCGACCTTCGGCAGGCGGCGCGCAAGCGGAGTCTGTCCGCCTTCGTGGCCGGCCTTCTGGCTGTAACCGGAGCGCGCGCGCGCGCCCTTGTGTCCCCGGCCTGCCGTCTTGCCGTTGCCGGAACCGACGCCGCGGCCTTTGCGCTTGCGCGGTTTGCGCGCGCCGGGCGCCAGCGTGATATTGCTCAAATCCATGGGCATGGGTAAATCTTCCTTCTGCGATTACAGTACCGCAGTTACGGGCACGTTGCGGTCCGCGGCGATGTTTTCCGCGGTCTTCAGTTGCTTCAAACCATCCATCGTCGCCCATACCACATTGGTGGCGTTGTGCGAACCGAGGCACTTCGTCAATACGTTCTGTATGCCGACGCTTTCGAGCACCGCGCGGACCGAACCACCGGCAACGACGCCGGTACCCAGCGATGCGGGCTTCAACATGACGCGCGCGGAACCCGATCGGCCGATTACTTCGTGCGGCACGGTCGTGCTCACGATCGGAATCGAGATCATGTTGCGCTTGGCGCGTTCAATCGCCTTGCGGATCGCGTCCGGCACTTCGCGGGCCTTGCCCATTGCCGCGCCCACGCGGCCTTTGCCGTCGCCGACGACAACGATTGCGCTGAACCGGAAGTTGCGCCCGCCTTTAACCACTTTCGCGACGCGGTTGATCTTGACGACCGCCTCGACGAACTGGTTGTCGGACTGTTCAGCGCGCGGACGCCGTTCGCCGCGGCCTTCCCGCTTACCACCACCTTGTGCTGTGCTCAAACCTCAATCTCCTGCTGGCCTCACGACCGGCCCAGTGACTCGAATACGTCTCTACTTTTCGTGCTTCGTTCTTACCGAACCGAAACCGCTGCGCGGCTTCGACTAAAACTCCAGACCGCCTTCGCGCGCGGCATCCGCCAGGGCCTTGATGCGCCCGTGATACAGGCGGCCATTGCGGTCGAAGCAAACGCGTTCCACGGATTTCGCCTTCGCGCTCTCCGCGATTGCCTTGCCCACCGCCTTCGCCGCGTCCACATTGCCGCCGGTGATCTTCAACTGCACGGAGGACGCCGACACAATCGTCTTGCCGCTCGAATCGTCGATTAGCTGCGCGTAGATGTGTTTCAACGTCGGGCGAACAGTCAGACGCGGCCGTTCGGTGGTGCCCACAATCTTCTTGCGGATCCCCATCTTGCGGCGCGACAGTTTCTTGAACTTCTCGGGTAGCCCAGACATGGTGCCATTCACTCCGTTGATTACTTACCGCCGGCCTTGCCTTCTTTGCGGCGGATAAATTCGTTTTCGTACTTGATGCCTTTGCCTTTGTACGGCTCGGGCTGGCGCCAGCGGCGGATATCCGCGGCAACCTGTCCAACCAATTCCTTGTCGATACCTTCAACCTTGATCGTCTGCGTGCCTTCAACGGTAAACGCGACGCCCGCGGGCGGCTCGACGATCACCGGATGGCTGTAGCCAACCAGAAGCTGCAACGACTTCCCCTGCATCGCGGCGCGGTAACCAACACCGACGATCTGAAGCGTCTTCGTGTACCCGGTCGTCACGCCCTCAACCATGTTCTGGATGAGCGCGCGCGTCAACCCGTGCAACGCGCGGTGCGCCGGGCTGTCGCTCGGACGCGTCACCGCGATCTCGCTGCCTTCCACCGTGACGGTCACGTCCGGATGAAACACGCGTTCCAAGTTGCCCTTCGGGCCCGTAACTTTCAGGCGATTCCCATTCAGGTCGACTTTTACGCCGCCGGGGATCACTACCGGTAATTTACCTATTCTCGACACGGTTCACTGCCCTTTCGTTTGCAGTCTGGATTACCAGACCTCGCAAAGCACTTCGCCACCCAGCTTGCTTGCCCGGGCCTGTTTTCCGGTCATGAGACCTTTCGACGTGCTCACCACCGCAATACCCAACCCGCTGCGCACCGGCTTGATGTCGCCATAGCCGACGTATACGCGCAGGCTCGGCTTGCTCACCCGGCGCAATCCCGTGATGACGGGCTTGCGATTGGTCAGATACTTCAGGTTGACCTGAATGGTGTTCTGTTTCTCGTTCTCGACGATCTTGTAGCCTTCGATGAAGCCTTCCTGCTTCAGCACGATGCAAAGCTGCTCCTTCAGGCGCGAGCTCGGAATGTCCACACGCTCCTGGCGAGACTTCATTGCGTTGCGCACGCGGCTCAATAAATCAGCGATTGGATCGCTCATCGACATGATCGGTTTTCCTTCTCGGTCCTAAGCTTTACCAGCTCGACTTGGTCACGCCGGGGAGCAATCCCTCAAGCGCCAGTTTCCGGAAGCAAATGCGGCAGAGGCCGAACTTGCGCATGTAACTGCGCGGACGCCCGCACAGCTTGCACCGGTTGTAGCCGCGCACTTTGAACTTCTGCGTGCTCTGGCTCCTGAGTATGAGCGACTTCTTCGCCACGGGTATCTCCTCGGTTCGCTATCGTTATGCCCGGAAAGGCATTCCAAATTTCTTCAACAACTCGCGGCCCTGCTCGACATCGGTCACGTTCTTCACCACGAAGGTGATGTTCATGCCCCGCACGCGCGTGACCGTATCTATATTCACTTCCGGGAAAATGGTCTGTTCCCGAAGGCCGATCGTGTAATTGCCAAACTGATCGAAGCTGCGCGGCGGCAACCCGCGAAAGTCGCGGATACGCGGCACGGCAACGTTGAACAGCCGGTCCATGAATTCATACATGCGCTCGCCGCGAAGCGTCACCATGCAGGCGATGTTCGATCCTTCGCGCAGCTTGAAGTTCGAGATCGACTTCTTCGCCTTGCGGATGCACGCCTTCTGGCCCGTGATGTTCGTCAGCTCGTTCACCGCGCTTTCCATCATCCGCGGATCCGACTGGCCGTCGCCCACGCCCATGTTGATTACAATCTTCTCGATGCGCGGCGCTTCCATCACGTTGTCGAGCTCGAACTGTTTGCACAGCTCCGGCACGATCGTCTTGTCGTAGCGTTCTCTCAATCTTGCGGTCACGGTTCTTGTCCCTTTTCTGTCGAGGCGTCCCGCTTGTACTGCACCGGCCCCACCGGGGCCTACGGGATCGCACCGAATCTGTCAGTATACCGGATTTAGCCGGATACGTTCTCGCCGTTAACCTTGAACACCCGCACGCGGGTTCCATCTTCAAGGCGCTTCATCTGAATCTTCGACGGCTTACCGGCCGCTTCACACCACGCCATCACGTTGGACACATGAATCGGGCGCTCGCGCTCAACGATTCCGCCCTGCTGGTTGCGTTGCGACGGGCGGGTGTGACGCTTCATCATGTTCACACCTTCCACGATCAACCGGTCTTCGCTCGGCATCGTGCGAAGCACGCGGCCTTTGCTGCCCTTGTATTTGCCGGTGATTACCACCACCGTATCGCCTTTGCGGATGTACATTGATCGTTCCTTTACACCACTTCCGGCGCAAGGGAAATAATGCGCATGAATCCCTTGTCGCGCAGCTCGCGGGGCACCGGTCCGAAGATGCGGGTGCCGCGAGGTTCTTTGTTCGGGTTAATCAGCACCGCCGCGTTCGTGTCGAAATGGATCGTCGTGCCGTCCGGGGGCTGCGTGTCCTTGCGAATACGCACCACCACCGCCTTCACAACGTCGCCCTTCTTCACGCCCGTGTTCGGCAGCGCGTCTTTCACGGACGCCGTCACGATGTCGCCAAGTCGCGCATAGCGGCGCTCGGTCCCGCCCATCACCTGTATCACGCGAATGCGCCGCGCGCCGGTGTTGTCGGCGACTTCGAGGTTCGAATAAATCTGAATCATTGGTCTCGCCTTTCCACCGGGTCTATTCGGCGCGCTTTACGATCTCGACGAGGCGCCAGCGCTTCGTCTTGCTCAGCGGGCGCGTCTCGCGGATGCGGACCACATCGCCCACCTGGCATTCGTTCTTCTCGTCGTGCGCCTTGAACGTCTTGGTCTGTTTCACGCCTTTTTTGTACAGACGATGCTGCACTTTGCGCTCCACCGATACCGTGATCGTCTTTGTCATGGCGTTGCTACGCACCACGCCGACGCGCTCTTTTCTCGCTCCACGTTCCTGCATGGTTACTTCGCCTTTTTCTCGGCGGCCAACTGCCGCTCCCGTATGATCGTCTTGATGCGCGCCAAATCCCGACGGGCGTTGCGCGCGGCCCGCGAGTTCTCGACGGACCCGGTCGCCAATTGCAGGTGGAAATTGCGCAACGCTTCGCCACGCTCTTTCAACCGGTTGTTGAGCTCGACCGGATCGAGCTCGCGCAAATCTTTCGCTTTCACGGCTGTATCTTCTCCGTAGCGCCTACACGCGCTTGACAAATTTCGTTGAAATCGGCAGCTTGTGGCCCGCAAGGCGCACCGCTTCGCGCGCCAACTCTTCGGTCACACCTTCCAGCTCGAACATCACGCGGCCGGGCTTCACCACGGCTACCCACTCTTCCGGCGCACCCTTACCTTTACCCATGCGGGTTTCAGCGGGCTTCTTCGTGACCGGCTTGTCCGGGAATACGCGAATCCAAATCTTTCCGCCACGTTTGACGTGACGCGTCAGCGCAATACGGGCCGCCTCGATCTGACGCGCCGTAATCCAGCCGTCTTCGAGCGCCTTCAATCCATACTCGCCGAAATCCACCGCAACGCTGCCCTTGCTGTTGCCCGTGCGGCGTCCACGCTGCACCTTGCGGTGCTTTACGCGCTTTGGCATTAACATGTCTTATGACTCCTTCGGTGCATGGCCGCGGCCAGGGCGTTCGCCGCGCGGTTCGCCGCCGCCGCGATGATCGCGACGCGCCTGTATGCCGCGCGCTTCCGCGGGGCTCGCCGCCATCTGGCCCGGCTCGACGTCGCCGTGGTAGATCCAGCATTTGACGCCGATGGTGCCGAATGTCGTAAACGCGGTTGCAATTCCATAGTCCACGTCGGCGCGCAGCGTGTGCAGCGGCACGCTGCCCTCGCGCGACTGCTCGACACGGGCGATCTCCGCTCCGTTCAACCGGCCCGCAACGCGCAGGCGGATGCCCTTCGCGCCGAGCCGCATCGTGCTCTGCATCGACTTCTTCATGGCGCGGCGAAACGATACGCGGCGTTCAAGCTGCGAGGCGATGCCTTCGGCAACAAGCTGCGCGTTCATCTCCGGGCTCATCACTTCATGGATGTTGATCAACAGCTCGCGGCCCGTAAGCTTCTCGAGTTCCGCGCGCAACTTGTCCACTTCCTGACCGCGCTGGCCAATCACTAGGCCCGGGCGCGCGGTGTAAATATGCACCTTCGCCTTGCGGCCCGCGCGCTCAATGTCAACCCGCGCCACGCCCGTGTGATACAGGCGCTTCTTCACGTAGTCGCGCAAGCGCAAATCTTCATGGAGCAGCGGAACGTAGTCCTTGCCCGCATACCAAATCGAACTCCACGTGCGGATCACGCCAAGTCGGAACCCGATTGGATGTACCTTCTGGCCCACCGATGCTCTCCTTATTCCCTAGTCGCCCGAAATCACCAGCTCGATGTGGTGCGTACGCTTGCGGATCTTTCCGCCGCGGCCGCGCGTCATCGGCTGAAACCGGTGAATCGTTGCGCCTTTGTCGACAAGCAGTTTCGTTACGACATATTCGTCCGTGTTCACGCGCGAACGCGTTTCCGCGGCTTTGCTCTCGGCGTTGCCCACTGCCGAAGCCAATAGCTTCGTCAATAGCGGCGAACCGCCCTTCACCGTGTAGCGCAGGATGTCCCGCGCCTCGGAGACTTTCTTTCCGCGAATCAGATCCGCGATGAGGCGCATCTTCCGCGCCGAACCGCGCTGGTTCCGTATACGTGCTGTTGCTTCTGGCATGCCCAACCTCTACTTTCCGCCCGGGCCGGAGGACTTGTCCGACTTCGCGCCGGAGTGCGCCCTGAATGTCCGCGTCGGCGCGAACTCGCCCAACTTGTGCCCTACCATGTTCTCGGATACGAACACGGGCAGGAACTTGTTGCCGTTATGCACCGCGATGGTCATACCCACCATTTCGGGGGTAACCGTCGACCGGCGCGACCACGTGCGGATGACGCGTTTGTCACCCGTGCGGGCCTGCTTCTCCACCTTATCCATGAGGTGCCCATCGATGAAGGGGCCCTTCTTTACGGAACGTGGCACGGTATCTTCTCCTGTCTACTTACTTGGTGCGCCGGCGAATGATGAATACATTCGTGCGCTTCTTTTCTTTACGCGTCTTATGACCCTTGGTCGAGATGCCCCAAGGCGTTGACGGGTGACGGCCACCCGAGGTACGGCCTTCACCACCGCCGTGCGGGTGATCAACCGGGTTCATCGCAACACCGCGCACCTTGGGACGACGGCCCAACCAGCGGGTCCGGCCGGCCTTGCCCAGCGCGACGTTCAAATGCTCTTCGTTGCCAACCTGCCCAACCGTTGCGCGACAGGTTAGAAACACGCGGCGCATTTCGCCGGAAGGAAGTCGCAGTACCGCGAATTCGCCTTCCTTACCGAGAAGCTGGCATGCGTTACCCGCGGACCGCGCGATCTGACCACCCTTGCCGGGCGTCAACTCCACGTTGTGCACGAACGCACCGAGAGGAACGTTTCCGAGCGGCAGGCAGTTGCCCACCTGGTATTCCGCCGCAGGACCGCTCGCCAGCGTCATGCCGACTTCAAGTCCGTTCGGCGCGAGGATGTAACTCTTCTCGCCATCCGCGTAGGTCAACAGCGCAATACGCGCGGACCGGTTCGGATCGTACTCGATCGCCGACACCTTCGCCGGAATGCCGTCTTTTCCGCGCTGAAAATCAATCAGACGGTAGCGGCGCTTGTGGCCACCGCCGCGGCGGCGCATCGTGATCCGGCCCATGTTGTTGCGGCCGGAGATACGGTGCTTCGCGACCGTCAATCCCTTCTCGGGCGTGTCCTTCGTGATCTCTGCAAAGTCGGAGACGCTCATCCCGCGTTGGGACGGTGTAACCGGCTTAAATTTCTTGATACCCATCGTGTATAGACTCCAGTGCGGCTTCGCGTTAACCCATCAAGTCAATCGAGTCGCCCTGCTGGAGCGTCACGACTGCTTTCTTCCAACGCGGCCGCCGGCCGGCCACGCGGCCCCGGCGCACAATCTTTCCGTCATAGTTCATCGTATTGACCGAAACGACCTTCACTTTGAACATCTCTTCCACGGCATCGCGGATTTGGTTCTTGTTCGCGCGAGGATCGACGTGAAACACATACTGGTTCTTCGAATTCATCATGATCGTCGATTCTTCGGTGAGAATCGGACGCTTCACGATATAGAACGGATTTGAATTCATGCGAGGCGCTCCTCGAGTTTGGCGAGCGCGTCCTTCAGCACCACCACACGATGCGCGCCAAGCACATCGAGCGCGTTCAGGTCGGATGCGGTCGTGAGCGTTACGCGCTCGAGGTTGCGCGCGGAAAGCAGCACGTTCTTGTCCGTGCCCGCGGTGACAAAGAGCGTCTTGCGGCCTTGCGGCGACAGCTTCCGCACCATCTCCGCGAAGGGCTTCGTCTTGGCCGCTTTGCAGTCGAGCGATTCAAGCACGCACAGCTGTTCGTTGCGCACGCGATCGGTCAACACGCCTGCAAGCGCCTTCCGGCGAAACGACAACGGCACGCTCTGGCGGTAGCTCCGCTTGTGCGGGCCCCATACCGTGCCGCCGCCGCGCATCTGCGGTTCGCGCGTGCTGCCGTGACGCGCGTTGCCCGTTCCTTTTTGCGAGTACGGCTTCTTGCCGCCGCCGCTGATCATGTCGCGTGTCTTCGTCTCGTGGTTGCCCTGGCGCTTCGCGGCCTGCAAGGCCACTACCACGTCGTGCACCATCGTCGTGTTAATCTCGACGTCGAAGACAGCGGCATTCAGCTCGACGGATCCGGCTTCGCTGCCGTCCATGCGATATACTTTTGCCGACGCCATGGCTACTTCTTCCCTTTCACGGTCTTTTTGAGTTCGACCACGCCGCCATTCGCCCCGGGTACGCAGCCACGCACGGCGATAAGGTTTTTCTCGGCGTCCACCTTGATGATCTCAAGGTTCTGAATCGTCACGCGCGCGTCGCCCATGTGGCCGGCCATGCGCATGCCCTTCATCGTCTTTGACGGATCCGCGCTGGAACCAATCGAACCGGCGCGACGGTGGAAATTCGATCCGTGCGTGCCGGGACCGCCCCCGAAGTGGTGGCGCTTGTGAAGACCCGCGGTCCCGCGTCCCTTCGAGGTGCCTACCACGTCGACATGCTCGCCAACCTGGAACACGTCCACCTTGAGCACGTCGCCAACTTTCAACGCTTCATCCGACTTCACGCGGTATTCGCGAAGCATGCGCTTCGGAGAAACGCCCGCCTTCTTGAAATGGCCCGCGAGGGGTTTGCGCACGCCCTTAGGCTTCTTGTCTTCAAAGCCAAGCTGGACCGCATCGTACCCGTCTTTGTCAAACGTCTTGCGTTGAACAACAGTGCATGGGCCAGCTTCGACCAAGGTGACGTCGATCCAGCGCCCGTCTTCGGTGAAGACGCGCGTCATGCCCAGTTTTCTACCTAGTATTCCCGTCTGCATGGTATGTGTGTTCCCTTGCGGCGCCGTTCTACTGCTTAATCTCGACATCGACGCCCGCGGGAAGATCAAGACGCATCAATGCGTCTACGGTCTGCGCCGTGGGATTCACGATGTCCAGCAACCGCTTGTGCGTGCGCGTCTCAAACTGCTCGCGCGACTTCTTGTCGATGTGCGGCGAACGGTTGACGGTGTACTTCGTCATCGCCGTCGGCAACGGCACCGGGCCGTTGATCGTTGCGCCCGTGCGCTGAGCGGCCGACACGATTTCCTGCGTCGATTGATCGAGCAATCGGCTGTCGTACGCTCTCAGCTTGATCCGTATCTTTTGGGCTTGCGCCATCGTTCGTCTCCGTCTACGTCAATCGGTGCCGGCCGTATATGGCCGATACCTCGTTCAAATCTACTGGATAATCTTGGTCACCACGCCTGCGCCGACGGTACGACCGCCTTCGCGC
>CALEZK010000444.1 GCA_937928585.1 uncultured bacterium
GGCACGCAAGTAATTGATTCAACAATTGGCTTTTTGAGAGTGTTAAACATGGGCTAGGAGTGCGGCTTGTAATCGGTTAAAGACTAAAATGAATGCCTTCCGCACGCCACCGCATACCGCCATGAACTTCATGCATTCGCTACGCTCCGCTTGGCATGAGCAGAACAGCCTGCTTTGTGTCGGCCTTGACCCTGATATCACCAAGTTCCCGCCCTGCCTGGAGCGTCATCCACGAAAGATTTTCGACTTCTGCTGCGCGATCGTGGACGCAACCGCCGACCTTGTCTGTTGTTTCAAACCACAGATCGCCTACTTCGCCGCGCAGCGGGCCGAAGACGAGCTCGAGGCGGTAATCGCTCATATTCACGACCGTCATCCCACGCTACCGGTGATCCTTGACGCAAAGCGCGGAGACATCGGCAGTACCGCCGAACAGTATGCGATCGAGGCTTTTGAGCGCTTCAAGGCGGATGCAGTGACCGTCAACCCTTACCTCGGCAAGGACTCTGTCGCGCCTTATCTCGCCTATCGCGACAAGGGAGTCATCGTTCTCTGTCGTACTTCCAACCCTGGCGGCAGTGATTTGCAGTTTCTCGACGTCGGTGGAGAAAAACTTTACGAGCGCGTTGCGCGCCTGATTGGCACGCAGTGGAACGAAACGGGTCAATGCGCCCTCGTTGTCGGCGCCACTTTTCCGGCCGAAATTGCTCGCGTACGCGAACTCACAGGCGACATGCCGCTACTAGTGCCAGGAATTGGCGCTCAAGGTGGGGATATTGAACGTACGGTGCGCGCCGGTTGCAGCGCTGACGGCAATGGCCTGATTCTTAACTCTTCGCGCGCCATTCTCTACGCTGGAAGTGGCGATGATTACGCGGCGGCAGCACGCCGGGTCGCGCTGGAAACCCGCGACGCGATCAACCGCTGGCGGACAAGGCTGCGCTAACCAGGGGTGTAGGATGACACCGCAAGTGAAATCCACGGGTATTGATTCCCCTCGCCCAACTTAGCGGATTGGGCCTTTGGAGAAACGCAAGTCCTTGATTTTCAGAGATGGTATCCCCGAAGGTCTGCATTACACGGGGGTGGCGGCCTGGGCCTGTGCAGCGGTGATCTTGGGCGGAGGCTGCGCGGGCAATTAGAGGCAGCCGCTCCAGCAACCCGCACAGCTCGAGCTCCGGTTCGGTATGGCGAGTGAGCATCCTCTGGCGTCCGTCGGTGGTCGGCATCTCGACGTCCCACATCGGCACAGCGGCGAATTGGTCGAGCACGCTGCGCGGCGTTAAGGCGGGGGCGTGCGGGCACAGTTGCTGGGCCAGCGTGGCGTGCAGGCAGTCGGCGAGGAAGGCGGTGAAGAGGTGCGCCTCGATGCACGATTCGGGCGGATGGAAGATTTCGGTCTCACGAGCGAAGAGCAGATGCTGGTGCGTGAGACCGGGAACATTCTGATGCCTTCGGTGCGGCCGCGAAGCTTCAAAAGACTAGATACTCCTGCGCAGGACGGCGTGGAGACAGGGAACTTCGACATCTACGCCAGTGCACTCGCGGAGGCATTGACGGCTTGGCGAGCGAAGACACATGGCGAGGGACGGTTCCAAGTAGATGTTGTAGCCAATGATCCTCGGCGCGCTGGTGAGCTTTCCCCGAAATTTCGTC
>CALEZK010000445.1 GCA_937928585.1 uncultured bacterium
GAACTGGCCTGCCTCCGGAACGCGCACGCGCAGTTTCTCCGGTAAATCGGCCTCCTGGATCACATCGCCATCGGTGAGAATGAATAGCTGCTCAAGCGTATTTTCCAGCTCGCGCACGTTTCCTGGCCAGCGGTATCGCCGCATCGCATCGAGGGCGTCAGGGCCGATAGTCGGACAAGTCTTCCCTACGCGTGGCGCCAGTTTTTCGCGGAAGTGTTTTATTAGAAGCGGCAGATCGTTCATGCGGTCGCGCAGGGGCGGCAGATGCACGGGCAGTACATCCAAACGAAAGTAAAGGTCCTCGCGAAAATGCCCGTCTTCCACATGCTTGCGCAAGTCGCGGTTTGTCGCGGCGATCACGCGAACGTCCACTTTGCGCGGCGAACTCGACCCGACGCGTTCCACGATGCCATCCTGAAGCACGCGCAATAGTTTCGCCTGGCTGTCAAGCCGCATATCGCCGACTTCGTCGAGAAACAGGGTCCCGCCGTTGGCCACCTCAAATTTTCCCGCGCGGCTCGCCTCCGCGCCGGTAAATGCGCCCTTCTCATGTCCAAAGAGTTCGCTTTCCACAAGTGCATCGGGGATTGCGGCGCAATTCACGACAGCGAACGGTTTCTTCGCGCGCGCTCCGGAAAAATGGATGTGGCGCGCGACCATTTCCTTTCCCGTGCCGGATTCACCGAGAATCAGTACCGTGCTGTTCACGTTCACGGCGCGTTGCACGATGTTGAACACCTTCTGCATCGCCGGGCTTTCGCCGATGATGTTGCCGAGGGAGACCGACACGGTGACCAGTTCACGCAACTGCGAGTTCTCGCGCTTCAACTGTCCGCGCTCGATTGCGCGCTCAATGGTTACAAGGAGTTCGTCTTTATCGAACGGTTTTGCGAGGTAATCCGTTGCGCCTTCTTTCATTGCCTTCACGGCGGTCTGCACGGTTGCGAATGCCGTCATGACCACCACTTCCAGCTCGGGCCGCATGCGCTTTGCCTGGCGCAAGAGCTCAAGGCCGTCAACTTCGGGCATCCGCATGTCCGTCAACAACACGCTGAACGTGTCGTCGCGCAACGCAGCGAGCGCCTCTTTCGCCGAGGCCGTCGTCGTTACGTCATACTGCGACGTTTTCAGGATGTCGTGCAGGATAAGGCGTTGGGTGTCGTCGTCTTCCGCAATTAAAATGCTCGATTTCATTTCATAACCTTGCGCCGCAGCGGCAATGCGATGAGCGCCTGACAGCCCATGCCTAATGTGCAGGAGAGCGATACCGTGCCGCCGTGTTCTTCGACAATTCCGCGGGTGATCGACAGGCCGATACCCGTGCCGGTGGATTTGGTGGTGAAATAGGGGTCGAACGCGCGTTCCGCGACGTCTTTACTGAGGCCGGGGCCGTCGTCGCGCACTTCGATTTGATAGTCCTCTTCGGCGATTCGCGTGATGACGCGCACGCGACCTCCCGCGTTGCAGGCCTCAATCGCGTTTATAACGACATTCAGCACGGCGCGCCGGAGCTGTTTGGGATCAACTTCAAGTTGAAGATCACCCGCGCCAAGTTCTGCAGTGAGCCGCACGCTTCGCGCGTCGGCCTCGGCGGATGCGAGGCTCACGCATTCGTCTATCACAAGGTCGATTTTCACCGGTTCAGGCTGCAGTTCACGCTCTTTCGCAAGTGCCAGGAACCCGGAAACGATATCTTCCAGCCGGTCTACTTCCTTTCGAATCGTGCGCAATTGCTGGACAGTGCCGTTCTCCGCGCCGCTTTCGTCGAGCGTATCGAGGGCGTGACTCGATAACAGCTTGATCGCGTTCAACGGGTTCCGCACATCGTGCGCGACGCCGGCAGCAAGCGATCCCAACGCGGACAGGCGCTGCGCCTGGCGCAGGTTGGCTTCGATCTGCTCCTTGTCCCGCAAAGCGTCCACCATCTTGTTGAACGTCTGTTCGAGCGCGAGCACTTCGCCGTAGTTGCGTTTAATTTCGACGGGGGCGAGTTCGCCTGCACTGATTCGCGCGCAACTTTTGGAAAGGTCGCGCAAGGGGCGCAACGACTTTACGATAAAGTAGATCATCAACGCCAGCGCCACAACGAACGATATCGTCAATAAAGCGATGTAGCGATTGGTAAACGCCGCGAACATAACGTCCTGAGGGGGGATCGTCGACTCGATGACGGCATCGAGCGATGGCATACCTTCCTGTGTCAATGTGTAGCGGCCCTTCAGCCGAATTCCCTGGTCCGTGATTTCTGTTGTTATTTCGGTAGACTGCTCGGACGGCACGGTAGGCACGATATCGACACGGGCGCCGGGATATTTTTGCTCAAGGCTTTGCTGCGCGGAGGCGACATCGTCGATTTCGCCGGGGTGGCGTTCGAACCACATGCCGAGATCGCTGAGCATGGCGAGAGTCTGCTTTTCGTATTCCTGCCGCACTTCTTTTAGAAAATGCACGGTGAGAACATAAACCGATCCAAGCAGGCACAGGACCAGCACAACGCAGAGCGCAACGACGCGCGCGATAAGGGAATTTGCCCAATGGACCTTGCTGACGACTGGATCGCCCGATTGCATCATTGTGTTACTCGGAGAAAAGCGCCGGGCCCGCAGACGCACCGGTTGCTTGGCCATCCACAGGGTTCTCTTCGCCACTCAGTACTCGCATGACATGCTGGATGTCATCCCAAACGAGTTTTTTGTCGCCCGGTGTGCGCAGGAGATATGCGGGGTGATAAGTAACGCGCAGCGGAATGCCGTTGTAAAAGTGCCATTTGCCGCGCAGCCGGCCGGTGGCCTCATCTTTGCGCAACAGCGTGTTCGCGGCATGTTTTCCGAGGGCGCAAATTACTTTCGGCTTCACCAGCTCGAGTTGGCGCGCGAGATACGCGACGCACAGTTCCTTTTCGCGGGGTAGCGGATCGCGATTGTTTGGTGGACGGCATTTCACGACGTTGCAGATGTACACGTCCTCACGCCGCAGTCGCATGCCCTTCACAATAATGTCGGTAAGCAGCTGGCCCGCCCTTCCGACGAATGGCACGCCGGTGCGATCTTCATCCGCGCCGGGCGCTTCACCTACGAATACGACGCCGGAAGATGCGTTTCCGTCGCTGAAGACGGTCTGGGTCCGGGTCTCGCACAGGGCGCATTTCTGACAAGCGCTGACGACCTTACGAAGTTCGGTCAGGCCCGTTATCGCGCTGATTTCCGCCAGCGTGAGCCCGGAATCGGGCGATGCATGGAGGCCACTGGAAACCGGCACTTCAAGCGGTTCGGCGTCGTCTGCGTCCTCGACCGGGTGGGACACCTCCCTCGCGTACATCGCTGCCGTTTCGGGAGACAGCGCAATAGTGCCACGTCGCGGGTTTGCGGCGCGTTTAACGAGTTCGCGGGTATCTTCAAGGATTTCAGCCAAAAGCTCGGAAGCGTCCACGGCGGTAACTCCAAACCTACGAATGATAGCACGCGCCGACGGCCTCCCGCATGTGGCCGTGCGCTGTTTTCGCTGGAAATATAGTGGTTGCACCCAATTCCCCGCGTTTGATACTCTAGGAGGCCGCGTGGCTGGCCCACGCGATTTCCGAATGGTAAGGATAGGCGGGCGAATTCTGCCTGCACCGGGAAGGGGCTAATTCCCGAATCGCCTGGAAGTGGAGTAGTCGTGATCGAACGGACATTTGTGATGATCAAGCCGGATGCCTTCGGGCGCCGGTTGTGCGGCGAAATAATCGGCCGATACGAGCGCAAAGGCCTCAAGCTGGTGGGGATGAAACTGCAGGTGGTATCCCCGGAGTTGGCGGAGCAGCACTATGCCGAGCATAAGGGCAAGAAGTTTTATCCCGCCCTTGTCGGTTTCATAACTTCCGGCCCGACCGTGCAAATGGTATGGGAAGGTGAGAACGCCGTGGCGGCTGTGCGCAAAATGAACGGCGCGACCAACAGCCAGGAAGCCGATCTCGGCACGATCCGGGGTGACTACGGCCTTACTGTACAGAACAACCTCGTGCACGCGTCGGACTCCGTCGAGACGGCGACCCGTGAGATTGCAATCTATTTCCGGCCCGAAGAGCTCTTCACGCACACGATGCCGGATGAAAAGTGGATGTTGAACGACTGACCCTGCGGTAAGTTTGGTTATTGCCGCCCCTGCTCCGGTGGAGTGGTGGGCGTTATGCACGAACGACTCGTAATAAGGAGGCCATCATGGCAGGCGGAAGAAAAGTGCGGCGCGCAAAAATCGCCAAGCACAAGCGCAAGAAGCGCCGTCGCGCGAACCGTCATAAGAAAAAATAACGGGCGGGCCGTGATGGCCCGCGCCCGTGGAGGGAACCGCCATGGCGGATGAACCCAAGATTTTCATCGACGAGGACTGGAAATCCCAGGTCCAGCGTGAGAAGGAACAAGCCCGGCAGGCCGCCGCCTCCGAAGAACCGGAGCCAGCAGCCGAAGGGGAAGCCGCGCCTCCCGTAGCGGAGGGAGAGGCTTCGTTCGTTTCGCTGGTGCAAAGCCTCGCAACACAGTGTGCGTTCTCGTTGGGGCTTATTGCCCCGCGAGACACGCAGCAAGTCATGGTCGACGTGGTCGAAGCAAAGTTTTGCATCGACACGCTGATGATGTTGCGCGACAAGACCAAGGGCAATCTCACGCCCGAAGAAGAAGGGCTGCTTACCAACACGATTGGCGAGTTGCAGCAGATCTATGTCGTCCGCGCCCAGCAGGTCCAGGAAGCCGCCCTCAAGCAGGCGGGCATCGACCTCGCGAATCCGGGCAAGAGATAAGCGCCCCGCGCAGCGGACGCTGGAGGAGAATTGAGATGCCCGGGTATGTGATCGTCGGAATGCAGTGGGGCGACGAAGGCAAGGGGAAAGTCGTCGACTATCTCACGAGCCAGGCCGACATGGTTGTGCGCCATCAGGGCGGCAACAACGCCGGTCATACCGTCGTTGTGAATGGCAAGCAGACGGTCTTACACCTTATCCCCAGCGGCATCCTGCATGAAGGCACGGTGTGCATCATCGGCAACGGCACCGTGCTCGACCCGGAAGTGTTGTGCAAGGAATTGGACAATCTCGATGCCGCCGGCTGCAACTATCCCGGTCGCCTATTCATATCGAGCGGCGCGCATTGCATCATGCCCTATCACCGCGTGCTGGATCGCGCGCAGGAAAAGTTTCGCGGCAGCAGGAAGATCGGTACCACGGGCCGCGGTATTGGGCCCGCGTACGCCGATAAGGCCGACCGCTTCGGCATTCGATTTGCCGACTTTGTGGATCCCGCCGCGTTCGCGCAGAAGTTGAAAGATACTCTGGCGTACAAGAACACGATTCTCAAAGAGTCGTTCGGCGAAGAGGCCCTCGATTATGACACGGTTTTGAATGCTTACAAGGTCTACGCCGATCGCCTTCGCCCCTTTGTTGCCGATGCGGTGACGATGGTGCACGAAGTGCTTTCGCAGAATAAGCGCGTGATGTTTGAAGGCGCGCAGGGTTCAATGCTGGATCTCGACCACGGCACTTTCCCGTATGTGACCAGCTCCACTACGTTGTCCGGAGGCGTGTGTGCGGGTGCGGGCGTCGGTCCTACCGCGATCACTGGCGTCATCGGCATTGTGAAGGCGTATTCGACGCGCGTGGGCGAAGGTCCATTCCCGACGGAGCTGTTGAACGGCACCGGCGATTTGCTGCGCACGACGGGCCATGAGTTCGGCGCAACCACCGGGCGTCCGCGGCGTTGCGGTTGGCTGGATGCGGTGCAACTGCGGCGCGCGGTGCAACTGAACGGCGCGACAAACGTCGTGCTGACCAAGCCGGATGTGCTCGGTGTGCTCGACGCGATCCAAATCTGTACCGCATACGAAATTGACGGCAAACGGACGGATATTTTCCCGTCCGAGATTTCGACGCTTGCAAAAGTAAATCCGCTTTACGAAGAAATGCCGGGATGGCAAAGCGACATCTCCGCATGCCGCGCGTGGGTCGAACTTCCTGTCGAGGCGCGCAATTATTTTGAGCGCGTCGAGAAACTGATTGGCGTGCCCGTCAGCCTAATCTCCGTCGGCCCCGGCAGAGAACAAACCATCGTCCACCGGGATCCCTTCGCCGCGTAAGACATCAGGCAGTATTGACGCGGTCCTTTTTACTTACTCGACCGACGACATCCAGTAACAGGCGAGCGGTGCCGGCACGGCGAGAATTCTCCCCGTTCCGTCATTTTTGATTTCCCGAAAGTCTTCCCATCGCTGCGTAATCACGTATCCTAAATCAATTTCGCGTTCGTGCAGCAGCCGCCGAAGCCCGCGTATATCGTTGGGTTTTATCGGGGCATCACGGTACTTCACTTCGAACGGCACAATTCGATTCCCCATTTGTGCAATCAGATCGACCTCCGTCCCGCGATGCTTTCGGTCTTGCCAATAGGAAAATGTCGGTGTGTTGGCGTAGTACCGCGTAAAGGCGTGTTTGAAGAATGCCGTTTCGACGGCGGCTCCTAGACGTTCTGGCATTTCAAGCAGGCGTTGTCCCAGCAACAACACGGCGCCCGGCAGCGCGGCGTCCGCAAGGTACACCTTGTCCCGCCCGCGCAACACCTCTTTTCCGTATCCGAATGGCTTCAGCCGATACACCAGATGCGTAGACTCGAACAGATCCAAATAATTCACCACGGACTGACGGTTAACGTTTTCCAGATTACGCGCAATGGACGGAACGTCGAGTATCCCTCCATCGTGATAACAGAGATAGAGAAAAAGCTTTTCCAAATCGAGCACGCGACGCACGCCGTATAACGCCGTCATATCGCGCTTGAGTACTTTATCTACGATGTCTTCTCGCAACAGTCGCTGACACCGCGCGAGTTCTTGCGCCTGGGCCGGTTCCGGAAAGCCGCCACGCAGCAGATAGTCGTGAAAGTGTGCCGTTAGACCCCGCCCTGACGCGCGCGCGCGCGCGAATTCGCCGTCTTGCCAGCGCAACAATTCCCGCATCGATTGCACTTTTGGAATGTCGGACAGCGTGACGTTGCGAAGCATTAAGTACTCCGCGAACGACAATGTCGCGAGCGGTAAGGTCTCCCATCGGCCAACCCCCGATTCCGTGGAAGCCTCGCGCAGCGGACTCGCCGATCCGGTCACAGCAATTCGGTTTTCGCGGTGAAAATCGACCTGCAACTTCAGCCAGGTCTGCCAATCGGGCACGAACTGAATCTCATCGAGAAACAGCATGCGTGGCCGCTCGGTATTGACGGGAAAGAGGTCATCCCACGCGCGAAGAGTCTGCTGGAGTCCTGCAAGTTTTAACAGCGGATGATCGAAAGTCGCATAGAGGATATTGGTCGGCGGATAGTTCGACGCAACCAACCGGCGGATGGTCTGGCGAAACAGGGTCGTTTTGCCGATCTGCCGCGCACCGGTAACCAAGAGCGACCGGCTCGATTGGCCATCGCTCGCCCAACGCCATATCTGTTGTGCCGCGCTACGCTCCCAATCAGGTAAGTCGCGAATAACCTGGCCGTTCCACCAAGGATTAAACTCCTGGAG
>CALEZK010000446.1 GCA_937928585.1 uncultured bacterium
CAAGCGGCTATTGTGGGACAAGGAAGCGTGGGCCTTTCTGTTGAATGGGCCGAATCGTGTGTTCGGTTTAACGGTGATACGCATGGCCATCGCGTATAACACCGGCAGTTTGCGCTACGGATTGTTCACCGCGACCAAGCCCTGAGAGTGCGTCGCGTCGGCCGGCAGACAAAAAACCGCCACTTTCCCAATTCACCTTGGCTGGGGTAAACTATGGGGGTACGGTTTTTGGCACCAACTGGAGCATCTGCCATGCAGGCACAGCAGTCCCCCGGTCCTTTGCAATCGCTTGACGAATGGGAAGACGACGTCCAGGCCCGTTATCCGGAGCCTGACAAGGCATTCGTCCCCCATAAGGACACGGCGGAGTTCCGAAATTATGAGAAGTCCACGCGCCCCAGTGTGCGCGAGTTTTATCGGATCAACCATGAATTTCAGACTTTTGACTTCGTGCGAGAAAAGCAGCGGGAATATGGCGCGCGAAATCGTAAAGAGATGAGCATTTGGGAAGCGATGGAGTTCCTCAATACGCTCGTGGACGATAGCGATCCGGACACCGATCTATCGCAGATCCAACATTTGCTTCAAACATCGGAGGCAATTCGGGCCGACGGTCATCCACGTTGGTTTGTCCTGACGGGGTTGATTCACGACCTTGGCAAGATAT
This sequence comes from uncultured bacterium, assembly GCA_937928585.1. Classification (GTDB taxonomy): domain Bacteria; phylum Hydrogenedentota; class Hydrogenedentia; order Hydrogenedentales; family SLHB01; genus JABWCD01. Next base: position 668 of record CALEZK010000446.1, read on the forward strand.
TGTGCCTTTACGGCGAGCCTCAGTGGGCGGTGGTCGGCGATACCTTTCCGGTGGGATGCAAATACTCCGACAAGATCGTGTTCCCCGATTTCTTTTCAGCAAATCCCGACGCGACGCATCCCGTTTACAGTACGGAAAACGGGGTATACGAACCGGGCTGCGGGTTGGACAAGGTTGCCTTGTCGTGGGGGCACGACGAGTACATGTACTACGTCGCGAAAGATTACCTGCCTGAATCGGCCCTTTACATGATTCGATACCATTCGTTCTATGCCGCGCACCGCGAGGGCGCTTATCAGCACCTCATGAATGATCATGATCGCGAAATGTTCAAGTGGGTGCGCGCCTTCAATCCGTACGATTTGTATTCCAAGAGTCCGGTGCCGCCGGATGTAGAAGCGTTGCGGCCGTACTACGAGGATCTTATTGCGGAGTATTTCCCCGCGAAGGTGGCATGGTAGCGGCTTCCTAATAGGTGAAGACCGCGACGAGCAGCATCGCAAAGCCCGCGGCAGTTTTCACAAAAAGCCCTGCAACCTTTCCAACCGCCGCGCCGAGCCCCGTCCACAGCGCGTCACCGGTCTCTTTTTCGTGTTTGATGTATTCCCATAACGCCGCGCCGACGAATGCGCCGATGCACGCGCCGATCAGTGTGCCAACGATGGGAAAGATCGGTGAGCCGAGTATCGCGCCACCGATGCAGCCCACAAGCGCTGCGGGCATCGAGCCTTTGCTACCGCCAAACTTTTTCGCGCCATAGCCTGCGGCCAGAAATTCCAGAACTTCGCCGATGATTGCGAAAGCGATCATGCCGCCGATGCCGATCCAGCCGAAATGTTCGAATCCGGTCGCGATCCATGCGATGACCATCGCAGCGAGAATAATCCAGTTGCCAAACAGCCCGAGCAGATCCAATAGCAGACCCACGATGATCGCGAGGGCAAACAGCGACCATCCACCGAACGACAACACCGTGTCCAGGATTTCCTGCATCAAGTTCCTTCCTTATACGTCTATGAGATGCGTGTCACGGGCAAAAGGTTGCATCAGGCGCCAGCATATCCGGCCTTCTTGAGGTCTTCGCGCAGGCGCAGGGCCGAGACCCGAATCTCTTCCAACATAGCATCGTCAGACGGCAGCTTGTATTCCACGTGTAGTGACGCCGGACCGCTGAAGCCCGCCGCCTTAAATATCGAGAAGAATTCCGGCACGGTAACTTGGCCCTCGCCTAATCGCACCCAACGAACCTTGCCATCTTCCCAGACGAAGTCCTTAACTGCCGTCATCTTGACGTATGGCGCGAGCAGGCGCGCGTTGAGTCGCCACGCACCGAGTCCGCCCTCGACCGTGGCATGGCCGACGTCAAAATTCGATCCCAGCGATGGATTGTCAATGGCGGAAAACATCGCGTGTAAGTCCCACATCGGCGCGCCAACATTTGTGCCGCCACTGTGATTGTGGTAACCGCCGGCCATCTTGTTTGATGCGAGCAGCGCGGCGAGGCCGCGCATGTCGTCGGTGAATCCCTTCAGTTCTTCGGTGATGTCTCCATCTTTGGAATACTGATGTCCGCCGATACGGGCGTACCGAATGCCCAGCTTCGAAGCAGCCTCAAGGATCGGGCGCGCATCCGCGTCGTCTGCGCGCTTCAGCGCGGTGGTGATCATGAAGACGTCCAAGCCCTCTGCGCGCACAGCGTCCACGCACTTGGGCAAGCCCGCAGCGACGTTTTCCGGTTCGACGTGTCCGCCTTTTCGCACAGCCAAATCGAGTCCATCCAAACCCAGGGACTTCGCTGTCTTGGCGAGTGTGGCGTACTCCTTGATGAAGAGTAGATGTTTCGAGAAGACGCATACCGGGGGTGTGGCGTTCTGCGCGGTGGCGGTGCCTTGCCAGAGTAGCCCCGCGCCGCATGCCGCGGTCCCGGCGAGAAAATGACGGCGGGAGAGTGTCATGCTGGGCGTTCCTTCTTTTTCGATGCGGTTTTTTTCTTGGCGGCGGCCGTCTTCTTTGCCGCCGTCCTCTTGCGTGCGGGGGTAGACGCGCTCGACAGATGCACATTTGACGCAGGCGGCGGCGAGGAAGGTTTCGCCGCGCGTTTTGAGCGGGCCCGCTTTGGCTTTGTGGTTGCGCCGGCCGGATGAGTGTCGAGCCAGTCGAGAATTGGCTCGAAGATCTCTTTTTCGGCTTCGATGGCAAATGGCAACTCTATGTGATTGTAATTTGCGGAATCTCCCAGCGCACGCGACCGGATGATGATTTTCTTATCCGGATTCTCTATTGCATTGACGAAGGCTTGCGCGCGTTGTTGAGATATAAAGGGGTCGATGCCGCCGAAAATGGCGAGTAGCGGGAAGCGGAGTTTGCTAAGGTGAGATTCGACGTTTACCTTTCCGCCGTTTACCGTCCAGGGCTTTCCAGATGCCCATTGATCCATCTGCTCGCCGATTCCGGGAAGCGGCATCTCGATTGCATGGAAAATCTCTTTCGTGCGAAATTTGGGATGTACATTGTCCCAGTTGATGGGAACCAGGCGGGACTTGGGGTGCCACACATGATAATAAGGCGCCAGACCCCGAAAGACGCGGTCGAGAATGGGGTAAGCGATGCGATCAAGTTGTATGAGTGTGCGGTGCGAGAAATGCTCATATCCTTTGAAACCCGGCGGAGAGCCGAGGGTGACGCCGCTCGCAATTTCGTTGGTCTGAAACGTTGCGTCATATGCGTAGAGCAACATTCCCCCCATCGAATGACCTATCCAATGAACGCGATCATGACCGGTTACCGCGCGAATGGTTTGCAACGCAGGAGGGATGTCTTTCAAGAGGATATCGTCGACGGTGGATGCGTATCGCATGGAACGCCGCGGCGGTATCGCATTGCGGCATGCGCGCGAATCAAAAGTCCAACAGTCGTACCCGGCCTTTAGCAAATAGTCCACAAGCGAATAGCCATGAGGAACTTCGAAGTTGAGGTGGTTCGACGCCAGGCTGTGCATGAAAAACACGGGTTCGCCCACACCGGACGCGGGTATTCGGCGGTAGAGACGCAACGACCAGCCGTCGCTCGTCGTTACCGTATAAATCTCATCTGCGTGGGTGGGTTCCGGATAGCGCGCCTGCAATAGCAGAAAGTAGACCTGCGCAAGCAGTAGCAACCCCAGCAGCGTTACGATCAGGGTAACAAGAATCTCGATCATGCCTGGTATTCGCTCCCTTCGTTGCCAATCAGAAACTGTTTCACTTTCTCGGCAAGCTTCTGGTTAAACCCTGGAACCGCGGCAATCTCCTCGATAGTCGCGGCTCTCACCCGGTTCACGGAGCCGAGCGCGGTGAGGAGCTGTCGCGCCTTCTTGGGGCCGATGCCAGGAATGCCAATCAGTTGCGGCGCTAGCGCCGCTCGCGTGCGTCGCTTGCGATGATAGGTTACCGCAAACCGGTGCGCTTCGTCGCGTATCTGAGAAACAAGGTGTACCACGGGCGAGTTTTGGGGCAACACAATCGGATCTTTCATTCCAGGAAGAAAAAAACGCTCTGGAGAATGGCCGCCGTTTTCCAGCGCCCGCGATTTCGCAACACCGACACACTCCAAATCCTCGATGCCAAGATCTTTGAATACAGTGAGCGCGACATTCAGCTGTCCCTTGCCACCGTCAATTAGCACAAGATCAGGGAGGTCCTTTTCTTCGATGGCCCGGGTGAAGCGTCGCATGAGCATTTCGCGCATCATGGCGAAATCGTCTTGCCCTTCGACCTGCTTAATGGCGAATCGGCGATAGCGCGACTTGTTAGCGATGCCGCCTTCAAACGTAACCATGCTACCTACCGGATTGGTGCCCTGAATCGTTGAGATGTCGAAGCACTCGATTCGATTCGGCTCCTTTCTTAGCTTCAGCGCGGTCTTCAGCTGAACCAGCACATCTTTGCGCACTTTCTCCGATAGACGTTTCTCTTCAAAGCTGCTTTTCGCATTTCGTTCCGCAAGCGCCACCAGGGCGCGTTTCTCGCCGCGCTGCGGCCAGTGCACCGTGACTTTCCCGCCGCGTTTTTCCGTGAGAATTTCAGACAACGCGTCGGCGCCTTCCATTGTCACCGGCACCAGGATTTCGGCGGGAATTGCCGGTGCATCGCCGTAGTACTGAAGAAGGAAAGAGCCAAGCACTTCCGCGATCGGCATTTCCCGTTGATTAAATGAGAAGGAACGGCCCCCGGTCATTCTGCCGGCACGAAAGAAGATGGCCTGCAACTCGACATAGCGGCCTTCGCCATAGCATCCCCACACGTCCTGGTCATCGCCTGAATCCTGTCGAACGGTGCGCTGCCGTTCCAGCGTCGTTTGAAGATCGAATAAGCGGTCGCGCACTTGCGCAGCCTTCTCGAACTCCAGTTTCGACGCGTGCTCGTCGATGCGCTGCTTCAAGAGTTTCACCAGCTCCGCGCTTCGCCCTTCCAGGGCGAGGAGAACCTGGTCGACGATCTCGCGGTACTCCACCGGAGAAATATAGTCCACGCACGGTGCGGTGCACTGTTTCATCTGATAGTAGAGGCAAGGGCGCGTGCGGCTTCGCAGCACGCTGTCGCTGCAGAGCCGCAGCGGGAACATGCGCTGAAACTGCTTCACCGTATGCCGCACAGCCATCGTATTCGCGTATGGCCCGAAATAGCGCGATCCATCTTTCTTCAATTGTCGCGTAATTGTAACGCGCGGCCAATCATGCCGGACGTTCACCTTCACACTCACGAAGCTCTTGTCATCCTTCAATTGAACGTTGTAGCGGGGGCGGTGCTCCTTGATTAGGCTGTTCTCAAGCAGCAACGCTTCTTTCTCGTTGGTCGTGACAAGAAAGTCGATTCGCGCCACCCGTTTCATGAGGAACTTGACCGTGTAACGGCTATCGGTGTCGTTCAGGTACGTGCGCAGACGGGCGCGAAGGCTGATTGCTTTGCCCACGTAAATGACGCGGTCTTTTTCGTCGCGCATGATGTAGC
>CALEZK010000447.1 GCA_937928585.1 uncultured bacterium
ACGGTGTACAGAGTAAACGCGACCGCTCCACCGATTGCGACACGCCGCATCATGTCTTCGCCCGGGATGTATTTCTCTCGCCAGGTAAGTTCGACTTCTTCCACTTCGACTGGTTTATAGGGAACTGGATCGATCTGCGGTTCCAATTGCATGGAATCAATCGGCGCGACGTAACCCGTGGATTGCGTGTTGGATTGCTGGCGAACAAGATTGCTGCAAATATTGCAGATGAGCCCAAGTGAAGATTGATGGCGATCCCAGTCCCCGCGAAACTCCCTGCCGCAGCGCGCGCAATTGTTCTTGAGAGAGAGCGTTCTCAACGGTGTATAAACGAAGTCTGGAGAGGATGGGGGCACTAGTTCGGAATTCGTCTCCGGCGCGGAAGGCCGCTTCGCTTCGATTGGCGTGGTGTTGCTTTGGCTTATTGTCAAAGGGTTCTTGCAGGCCGGACACGGCGCGGTCATCCCCACTGCATATTCGGATACCGTTAGCTTATGGCCGCACGCGCATGTGACGAGTAGATCCATACTGGCACTATATCAGGTGGCGACAGGCCCACGCAGCCATACCGCCGTTGTTTGCCGCGAGGCGACCTTGAAAATGGTTAAGGTCAAAAACTACTCGGGCTGTGCCGGCTTATTGTGCAGCGGCACGGTTTGCGCGAGAGATGCCCGCGCTTCCGCAAGTTTGGTATTCATTTCGCGAATGCGTCTTGCCATCACGCCGATAATATTCAGCAAAATCCGAATGGCGGCGCGCTTTGTCATCAGCTTCTCAAAGACCGTTTCGCTCAATACAAAAACTCGGCTCGTTTCGCCGGCCACGGCAGAAGCGGAACGGGGTTCGTTCAAAATCACCGCCATCTCGCCAAACAAATCACCGGTGCGTAGCGAGGTTAGGTGTTTCTTTCCGTCGAACAGGTCGATGCGTCCGCCCAGCACCACATACATCTGGTTGCCGGTTGTCCCCTGGTAGAAGAGTACGTTTCCTTTCTCCACCTCCATCGTCATGCCCTTGGAGAAAATCTTCGCAACGTCTTCGGCGTCCAAACCATTAAACAGCGGAACACGTTTCGCAAGCTCACCATATTTTTCGCTGATCATCGTGCGCAAGTCCTTTCCAAGGGGCTATACAACGTAGATGAAGCGGGCGCAATTCAGGCATGTATGAATGTGTGCAGGATCCTGGCGAACCTGCTGCACGAATTTCGACGGCAACCGCATGAAACAGCCCTGGCAGGTGTCGCCCTCGACGGGCACCAACGCGGGCGGACGGCTCTTGGTGAGCTTGTCGTAATGATTCAGGATACGCGGCTCCACCAGTGCGCGAATCGTCTCAATGCGCTCATTCACCTGCGCCTTGCCGGTGCGCACCGTGAGCAACATCTCCTGGCACAATTGAAGGCGTGCGAGCAACATCATGTCCGCGTGACCATCAGCCATCTTCTTGATGGCCGGGTCCGCCTTCAATTTGCGAACGCTCTGCTCGTGATTATCGGAGAAAGTCGACGAAGACGCTTCGAGAAGGTCGAACATTTCATCCGACGTTTTCGCGTCCAACATGGCCTTCAGATGCGTTTTGTCACTCAGCAGTTTGGCAACGGTCGCCACGAAATTAAGGTATGACGTCTGCTCCGCCGGCGGATAACAAATCAGGAAAATCAGATTTACCGGCATACGGTCTACCGCTTTGAAATCCAATCCATCCGGAATACGTCCAACGGCGCAGGCAAGCTGCTTCATCCCCGTCACGCGCGCGTGCGGGACGGCGATGCCCCGGCCAATGCCAGTGCTTTCTGTCGTCTCGCGCGCGAGAATCTGATCCAGTGCCGGTCCTACTCCGTCCACTTTCCGTTTGTCGAACAGTAAGTGCGTCAACTCTTTGAGTGCGTCAGCCTTCGACATAGCGTTCATCGAAGGCAGAATTGTGGCTTTGGTAATGTACTTCGTGAGAATCATGCGATCGGGCATCCTTTCCAGGCGGCGCGACATGAGCCGTCCCCCGGGGGTTAATTTTGCTTTAGTCTATCACTGGGTATTCGCCCACTCAACGTGCTGCGGTCTGCTGCTGCGCGAGTTGCGCCGGACCCAGCAGCGCATACGTTCTGGGCGTACTATCGGTGGCCTTAAAGTCGCGTTTCCCCTCATCAAGCGATTGTCCCGCGACCGGCGACCAATTGCCGTCCGAACCAAGGGCGAACAGCTTCAACTCTGCCAACCTGCCCTGCGGCACGGCGTCCACCGCCGGCCTCAGGTGTACAGTTAAGGTCACAGGGGTCGAATCGCCCTGCACTTCCACTTTCACAAACTGCGTATATGCCGACATGCCCGGAGGTAAGGGCGCGTCTGGCTCGGGGGTGACGACCAGCCGCGCGCCCACCTGCTTCTCCGCAGAAACCATCACGAGTCCCTCAACACCAGGAGGGCGCAGTTGCATCTTTGTTCCCCAGGCAAGCGCTCCTTCCTTTTTTGCAGGTTGCACCACTGGCGCGGTGGGCAGCCCCGCCTGCATGACCGGCATCGTCCGATCGGCCTTAGGTTCAGCAGGTTCGTCCAGGGTGTCTGGTGCGGGCGCGTCGACGTTTGGCGCATCGCCTTCGTTGGTATCCGTCAAAGGCGACGGGGCCGAATCCTGTGCAGCCGCCTTTGCGCGCGCATTCGCTACCGCCGATTCATTCATGGCAGCGGCGACGCCGGGCCCTGCGACCATATCAACGGGCCTTGGAGGTGCTGTTGTTGCAGGTTCCTTTGGCGGCAACATTGCTTCCGCCTGCGCAATGAGAGGTTTCGCGTCTGGCACTGCAGCCGCGATTCGTTGCCGCGCGAACGGATTTGGCGTGATTCGGTGCGCGGCCGGACCAAGCACGGCATAAACGCGCGGCACCCGGTCGCGCGCAGCTATCACGCGAGTCTGTGGATTGAGCTGTTGCGACTGCAACGGCGCCCAGCCTTGGGTAGCGTCATACGCGTAAAGCGCAAGCTTGTCGAGATGCGCATCGGCGCACACTTCTTCCGGCACGCGAACATTCAACTCGATTAGACTGGGTTTTTCCACAGGCGCCTGATCAAGTTGCGCAAAGACAGTAAACGTCGCGAGACACTGTGGAAC
>CALEZK010000448.1 GCA_937928585.1 uncultured bacterium
ATACGAAACAACTGCCCGCGACGACAACTGACGGCGCTGCCGCACAGAATTGGGCTGAAATCTCCGAATCGAATGCGCTTGCCCAACAAGGCAAGCCTGAAGAACCCGGTCCGATAGCTCTTCAAATCCAAGCAGACCCGAGTATCGCAGAACAAATCCCGCACGGGGTAAACGAAGTAACTCGTTTCAAGACTGTAGATAACCCAAATACCGTAACGGAAGAAACAACGGCACTGGGAATTGTTGTTGAATCTGAACATGGTCGTCCGTTTCTTCGACAATCCAGAGAAGGGGTGGTGGATTTCTTCTACGATTCCCAACGTCCTGGCGAAGAGCATCACTGGGACACAGTACCTCAAGGAAGACTCGGCGATTTCTACGACTTGGATTTTGGCCGGAACAACTACGCGCAAATGACAGAAAATGCCTTCCTTCAGGTTGCGCGAGAACCGCTCTCCACCTTTGGCCTGGATGTCGATACAGCCTCGTATGCGAATGTGCGGCGTTTCCTAACCTCCGCGCAGATACCGCCGCCGGATGCCGTGCGCATTGAGGAGTTTGTAAACGCGTTCGCCTACGAATACGCCGCGCCCTCTGACGGTCATTCCGTAGCGGTGAGCGCGGAGATCGCAGGGTGTCCCTGGAAAGCGCAGCATCGTCTTGCGCGTATTGCCGTGAAGGCGAAGGACATTCCGTTTGAAGCGCAGCCGCCGTTGCGTCTCACGTTCTTAATCGATGTGTCGGGCTCGATGGAAAACGCAAAGAAACTGCCGCTGTTGAAAGAGTCGATGCTCGCGCTTGCGAAAAAACTCCGCGCAACGGATCAGTTGGCCATTGTGACGTACAGCGACTCGGCGCGTACGGTGCTCCGCCCCACGCCCGCCAATCACATCGAGATCATCCACGATGTGATCGATGGCTTGTCGGCAAACGGATCAACAAATGGCGCGGGCGGTATCGAGCTTGCCTATAACGCGGCGAAGGAACAGTTTTTGGAGAACGGGTTAAACCGCGTGGTCCTCGCGAGCGATGGCGACTTCAATGTCGGCGAGACGGACAACGCCGCGTTGGAACAGCGTATTCAAGACTACGCGAAGTCAGGTGTGTTTCTGACGGTGCTCGGCTTTGGCGTGGACAATTTGCAGGACGATCGCCTCGAGATGCTCGCGAACAAGGGCAATGGCAATTACTTCTACATCGATTCGTTTGCCGAGGCGAACCGCGTGCTCGTCGAGCGCATGGCGGGCACCATCGCCGTCGCCGCGAAGGACGCGAAGATCCAGGTGGAGTTTAATCCCGCGAAAGTCGGCGCATACCGGTTATTGGGCTATGAAAACCGCGCGCTCACCGCGCCCGACTTCAACAACGATGCGAAAGACGCGGGTGACATCGGCGCGGGCCAGACCGTGACTGCGCTGTATGAGATTTTGCCCGTTGGCGTGTCGCTCGCGGGCCCCGGGATCGATGCGTTGAAATACCAAACGCCGCCGCCTGCACCGGTGAACGACAATCCGGAAATGATGACGGTGAAGTTGCGTTACAAGGAACCGACGGCAACCGAGAGCAAACGCATCGAGTTGCCGGTGGTCGACGGCGGCGCGACGGTCGATTCGTTGTCCGGCGATTTCCGGATGGCGGCATCGGCCGCGGCATTCGCAATGCTCCTCCGCAACTCGCAATACAAAGGCACAGCGGACTTCGATTTGGTACAGCGGCTCGCGGAATCCGCCAAAGGCAACGCCGCCGATCGCGCCGAGTTTGTCTCGTTGGTGGTAGCCGCAAAAACGTTGGCCAAATAGTATGTATGGACTGCGAATAGCCGAAAGACACCAGTTTGCCTTCTGCGGACATCGCAAGCATCCACGACATCAACACGCAACGTGCTCTTCCACCGCAATTCACCCAATCGGGACTGTCACCCGCGCCCCAACAACATCAATCATTACAACACAACCCAAAACAGCGCGGGTGGCTGTCCCGTACCTCGCAGGATCGCCGCGCGCAGGGACGCCTTGCATTCTTTCAAAACGTCCGAACTGCCCAATCGGGACTGTCACCCGCGCCCCAGGAACATCGGTCATTGCAACACAACCCAAAACAGCGCGGGTGGCTGTCCCGTACCTCGACTATTTCACGAAAACCGGCGGACGCCCTTCGAGAAATGCGCGGAGACCTTCACCGAGGTATTCGTCGCTGACAAAATGTGTGAACGATTTGCCCGAAGCCACCGGCGCGAGGATGTTGCGCGCGCGCGGCAGGATCGGCGCGCGCAGGAACGCTTTGCATTCCTTTACAACGTCCAAACTGCCCAATCGGGACTGTCATCCGCGCCCCAAGAACATCAATCATTACAACACAACCCAAAACAGCGCGGGTGGCTGTCCCGTACCTCGCCTATTTCACGAAGACCGGCGGGCGTCCTTCGAGAAAAGCTCGGAGACCTTCACCGAGGTATTCGTCGCCGACAAAATGCGTGAACGACTTGCCCGAAGCCACCGGCGCGAGGATGTTGCGCGCGCGCGGCAGGATCGGCGCGCGCAGGGACGCCTTGCATTCTTTTACGACATCGAGACTCAGTCGCGAAAGCCGCAATACCTGTTTGTTTACCATCGCATCCAACTCGCCGGCGGACGCGAGTCCATCAACGAGTCCAACCGCAAGCGCGGACTGCGGATCGAAATTCTTCCCAAGCATCACCACATCGCGCATGGCCGAAGGCAAGCACACGCCGCCGATGACCGCGGCCAAGCCTTCCGGCACGGGCACGCCGACTTTTGCCTCGGCGAAACACATTGCCCCGCGATCGGCGTCCATGTATCGGAAGTCCGCGAGGATCGCGAGCACGGCGCCACCCGCCATTGCGGGACCATTCAAAACGGCGATGTGCGGTTTTTCGAGGGAGTACAACCCGGCAATGAGCCTGGCCACTGCCTTGAAGATTTCGACACGCCCCGCGGTGTCAGCTTCGACAACCGTGAGCGGATTCAGGCCATTGCAGAACATGCCATCCAGTCCCGAGCGGGTGACAATGACCCGCGTATCGGGATGGGCATCGGCCTGCTGATGGACGGCAACGAGCTCATCCATAATCTCGACGTCCAGCAAGTTAAAGGGCGGCAAATTAAAGGTTACGACGGAACTGGTGCCTTCATGGGCGAGCGAAATGGATTCGGACATAGCGAGACTCCCTTGCTTACGTACCGGTCGGTAGGGCTAGAGCATACATGATTCTCCCGCGCTCGTAAACCCCTCCCTGGAATTAACCCGATCCGCGCTGAACGCGCGGTCGCTCACTCGCCCACGACGCAAAGCCCGCGCGGTTCTATGTGGAACTTCACGGGTAAGGCATCCGCGGGATCACCGTCGATCTGGAGTGGGATTCGCTCGCCACCCGTCGCCACGAGCTCGACATGCCGGCCCTGCCGGTACTGCACGGCGCGTCGCTTCGCAAATCCCGGAAACTGGGCAAGCAGGATCAGCCAAAGGATTTTGAGCACGCCGAGCCTGCGCAAGATACACACGTCAAGCAGGCCGTCGTCGATGCGCGCTTCCGGCGTCGCGCGAAAGACGCCCGCGGACCATTGGCAATTGCCGACGATGACGTAGTGCGCATCGTCACAGATTTTTTCGCCATCGACGGTGACGGTAATTCTTGGATACGCGTAGCTGAGGATCGTGCGCACCGCGGGCCACACGTAACTCGCGAAGCTCAGCTTCGCGCCGCGATTGCGATGCACGACTTCGACGATAGCGGCGTCAAGGCCAGCGCCCGCGCCGAGAAGAAAGAGGCGCTCGCCGGATCGGCCAACGTCGATGCGGCGCGTCGCGCCGCGCGCGATGAGTGCGGCCAACGCGGATGGATCATGGGGCGTGCGCAATTCATGCGCGACGACATTCGCCGTGCCGAGTGGAAGCGTGGCGACGGGTATGCCACTGCCTGCGAGCGCGGTCGCAACTTCGTTGAGCGTGCCATCGCCGCCGACACTCACAACGCAATCCGCGCCGGGTTCTGCCGCCCATGCGTGGGCGTCGCCCGCGCGCGTGGTGATCCGTATTTCGCTGGAGATGCGGTGGGCTGTCAAAGCCGTCGCCAATGCTTCGGCCGTGCGCGGACCGCGACCGCCACCGGAGATGGGGTTGGCGATGATGCGTACGTGCATCAACAAGTGAGTGCGCGCGTCAGCGCGTCAGTTGGAGAGCGCAGGTTGCCACAACGTAAACGCGCCAATCTCGACGTCGAACATGCTGCCATCGTCACGGCGCATGTGGTATACGCCGCGCATCGTGCCATGCCGCGTGTATAGCGGACAGCAGCTCTCGTACTCGAACGAGTCGCCCGGTTTGAGGCGCGGCTGTTTCCCCACGACGCCCTCGCCCTTTACTTCTTCAACGCGACCGAGGCCGTCGGTGATGATCCAGTGGCGGCTGATGAGACGCGCGGGGATGTCCCCGTGATTCGAAATCCGGATTCGATAGCCAAAATGATAATAGCCGGCGCGTTGATCGCTTTGTTCCGGTTCAAAATAGCTTTGTGTCTGTACGCGAACCTGTTCGGTCAGCCTGTCTGAAGTCGTAATGCTCATTGCTTTCCTCAAAAATTCCCGATTCGGACGCTATCATATCAGCACCCCGTCATTTCGCCAAGAGGCGGCCTGCCGCCTCCGATTTGGCGGGTTCGGCTGCCATTCAATGCACCGCGGCTCGTTTCGCTAAACCTGCGTCCCCAGTTGGCTTTGTGATACCCTCCTGCGTCGCTTTCTCGTATGGAAGGAGCAATCGTGCACGAAGGTCCGGCGCTGGAGTCTGCCCCACCGGGGCCCCATCCGCCCGGTGTTTCACCTGCGCATCAAGACACCTTTACACGACGCTTGGGCACGCTCCTTCAGCGTGACTTCCTTGTGGGCGGCATCACCCCGACGTACTACGTCACCCGTTGGGTCTTCCTTCGCCTGCTCGGCATTGTAAATCTGATCGCGTTCGCTTCCTTCTGGTCGCAGACCAACGGTCTCATTGGCAGTAATGGAATAGCGCCTGCCGGACTTTTCCTGCAAGGCGTGACGGCGCGCGCGGAGCACTGGGAATCGCCGTGGATGCGGTTCTTCATCATGCCCACGCTATGCTGGAT
>CALEZK010000449.1 GCA_937928585.1 uncultured bacterium
GTCCTACAAGCGATAACTATCGCGGCGCGTCGTCGGCAACCACCACCGCGGGTTCGCTGTCCGGCAGCGGCGTATGCATGGGCGCGCGTTCGCTGCGCGGCGCGAGTTCTCCGTAGTACATATCGTTTTGAAACCGCAGTTGAATCCGTCGATGACAGACCCCGCACGAGAACTCGTGATCAACTTCTACGCCTTCTGGTAGTCGAAGATAGGTGCTGCAGAACGGGCAGGCGATGCTTTTTTCTTCCTTCTTGTAGTAATCCTGCAGAAGCCGATCAATCTTCCCCGCCTTAAAACAGCGCACCATCGCGTCCACGACCTCGGGATCGAACTGAGTCCCCTTCCCTTTCTCCAATTCGGAGATTGCGAAGTTTGGATCCAGCCCTTTGCGGTACGGACGGTTGCTGGTCATGGCATCGAAGGTGTCGGCAACGGCGAGCAATCGGCCTTCAATCGGAATCTGATCGCCGACGAGTCCGAATGGGTAGCCGCGACCGTCGAAGCGTTCGTGATGATACAACGCGTACGGTATGCACGGCGCGAGAAATTCGATGTCCTGAAGCAGCCGCGCGCCCTTCTCTGGATGCACCTTCATCTTCGCGAACTCGTCTTCGGTCAGGTGGCCCGGCTTGCGCAACACGGCATCATCGACGGATATCTTGCCGATGTCGTGCAGCACCCCGCCCATCTCGCACTCTTTTATTTTCTCATCCGTCCAGCCCAATTCACGGGCAATCTCCAGCGCAAAGTTGGTGACGCGCCAGGTGTGCCCGACAGTATAGTGGTCGCGCAGTTCGATTGAATTGGCGAGGGCGATTAGCGTGTCCTGATACGATTTATGGAGTTTCGCGAGATACTGCGCGTTCCGGATTGCGATCGCCGCCGGGCCCGCCAGGGCGACAAGCAGTTCGAGGTCGGATTGCGCGAATGCGTTTCGCGTGCCGCGGGTATCGACGTAAATGACGCCGAGGCGCTGACCCTGGTGGGTGAGCGGCACGCACATCGCCGAAGTAATGTTCTGCGCAATGATGCTTTGACCTGCGTCGAACCGCGCATCACTCGCGGCGTTGTATGTAATGATGGCCTCGCCCTGATCGAATACGCGCTTCACGATGCTCGAGCTCATGGCGACTTCGCCCTGGCCTTCGCCCTGGCGCACATGTTCAACGAGCAGATCGTTCTTCTTTTCGTCCTTGAGCATGATCACGCCGTTGTGCGCGGGCACCAGCCTGAAAATTTGCGCCATCACCCGCTCAAACAGTTTCTTCAGGTCGTGTTCGGAGGCAATCACCTGATTCGCTTCGTACACCGCCTCGAGCCGTTTCTGCGTATCTTTGAGCTGGTCCGAACTCGTGACCCCGGCAGGAATCTGGAAAAATGTCTTGTAGACGTTGTCCGCGGAGGTGGCCTCGACCTTGCCGCCGGTCTCCTCCGGCTGGAACCGCACGCTGGCCCTTTCCGTAGGCGGGCGGTTCTGGATCGGCCTTGGGGTCGTCATGGCGACGCCCTGCGGTGCTTCATAACGGAGGTTGAAGGGACCGACTTTGACTACGTCGCCGACCGACATCCGGTACTCGAGGACGCGCTGTTCGCCGATGTACGTGCCATTACCGGAACCGAGATCTTTCAGAATGGTACCGTTGGGGGTTTGCTGGAAAACGCAGTGGCGGCGGGATACCTGTAAGTCATTGAGCTGCAAGGTGTTCTCTGGGCTGCGGCCGATTGTCAGCGAACCGACGATATCGATCTGCGCCCCCTGGAGAGGACCATTCAAAACGGTAAGACATTCACGCTTCAAGTTACATCCGCCCCATGGCAATGAAGCCCAGCCATAACGTGCCTTCCGAGATATCCTTTTTATAGCACAGAAGTTAGGTGGTTGCCAAGGGATTTTCCCCCGATCTCAGGCAGGCGGCGCGGGAGGAAAAACCACAATATTTAGTGTCTCCGATGGGCCGAGTACCCCACAATTTGTAATTTCTGCTTGACTCTCCCCATCGGCCCCGTTAGAATATCGCGAGATTCACCATGGGCTTGGGGAGTGTTCCAACCCGTTGGCAACTCAACAGGTTACGGCCATAGCGCCGACGTGAGCAGGGCGGCGTGAGGCTCAAGCGTGAATCGCACGCATTTTTATCCTCGTGGGATCGTGCGACGAGCGCAAAACGACAGGCGGTAACGGCATGAGGGGATTCGACCACGGTTCGGCGGCGCCCAACGTCTTTCCGGGCCTCGCGCCTTCGGTAGGCGACGTGCCGGAGATGGCAGACGCGCAGCACGTACAATCGTTTCTAAACTTCTTTGGCCTCGCCGAGCAGCCGTTCGCCGCGACGGCGGATCCCGCATACTATTACGCTACAGCGGCCCACCGCGAGTGCCTGTTTCATTTATGGAATACGATCGACGAGCGCCTGGGAATCGGCGTTGTGCTTGGAAACTACGGCACTGGAAAAACGACGCTGCTGCGCAAACTGCTGACCGGCATGCGCGCGCAACCGGAAAAGTACAACACCGTCGTCATCGCATCGCCAATCCCATCGTGGACGAGTTTCTCCTTGCTCGAAAGCATCACGGCGCAATTCGGCTTGCAACCGGAAACACGTTCCTTCGTCGCGTATATGGACGCGTTGTATCAGTACCTGCTCTCGTCGCGCGACCGCATCACGACGCTCATCATTGACGACGCACAAAACCTGAACAAACGCGGGCAGCTTGAGTTGCTGCGGCTAGTGCAGAATTTGGAGACCGCGCAGCACAAGTTGCTGAACCTTGTTTTGTTTGCGCAGGTCGAATGGATTCCCGTGTTGCGCGCGGCGCCAAACTTTGAACAGCGCATCAGCATGACGTATACGCTGGGATCGATCGGCCTTCAGGACACGCGAAACCTTATTCAATTTCGCTTGCGTCAGGCGGGCGCGGGTGAACTTGCCCCCGTCTTTGATGAAAGCGCGATACGCGTGATTCACGCCTATGCAGACGGCAGCCCGCGCGTGACAGTTACGCTCGCGCGGAACGCGCTGCTGCTTGCCTATCAATTGCGCACGCGCCAGATTGGGCAGGCCGTCGTGTTGCACACGATTCAGCGCACGACAATGCCGGACGAAGAAAAACGCGCGCGCGCGGCAAACGCCGTCGTCGCGAGCGACGATAACCGGACCGTGTTTGATTTTACGCCGCAATCCGAACCTGTCTTGTTTTCTTCGAATGAATCCCGGCGCAACGGCACGTCCGTCGCTGCCCGGGCGAACAGCATGTTATTGCGCGCGGTGCGCACCCATCCTGACCGGGTGACTCATGAGCAACGATTCTGAACAACCGTCTTCCCCGGATCCCATGGCAGACAAACAGAAAATTCTGAATGAGTTCGACACGATTCAGGAGAAACTGAGCCAAGGGTTCGAGGAAGATCCGCGTCTATCAAGCGGCGTGCCGGCGGCACAGCGCGGATCGGATCTGGATTTCATTCAGATGAGCGGGATGGTCCGCCCGACGCCGACTCCCGCACCGCAAACGCCGGCGATCGATGCGGACCTCGACGCATCGCGTCCGCTGAGTTTTTTTGAGAAGGGCGTTGCGGATGTCGATGCGGAGATGTCGCCGGGCATAGCCGACGAAAGCGAAACAGCGCACCAGGCGATCGCGCCCATCGAATCGACGCGCGCGGCGATGTCGCATCTGCGCGATATCATCGCCGACCTTACGAAAGAATCGCCCACTGCGACGACCGATCCCGCGTTGATGGCGAAACTGGAGAACGAGGGCACGATTCCGCCCGCGCCGGAGACTCCCGCGGCGCCCGTGCTGGAAGAATTGCTCTCGGAATTTGCCCCGGCGCATCCAATGCACCAGGACGCCCCGGTTGATGAAACGCCTGCGCCGGTTACGATGCACGAAGCGTCAGTCGTCGCGCCGGAGCCGGAAGTTCTTGCGGCTGAACCAGAGTTGATCGCCGAACCGGAAGTAAGACGCGTAGCCCCGGTACTGCCGGAACACGCGGCGCAGTTGGAAAAGGCCGAACGCCTGTTGGAAGAACTCGAAGCTGCACAGGCGCCGCCGACGCAGTTCGAAGAGCACGCGCCCATCGCCGCGGCGGCGGCGGCGATGGCGGAAGGCAAGTCCGCGTTCGCCGATGAAGCGCTGCCAGACGAAGCGCTGGATTTCAAGAAGCACAGCAAGCGTCGCCATCGTTCGCCGCGAAAGTTTGTCGCGCTGAAGAGTCTTGGCCGGCTCGCAGCGGGATTGCTGATCGTCGGCGCGATTGCCGCCGCGACATACACCGGTTACTTGTGGATTCAATTGCGGATGTCCGCGCCGCACCAACTCTACAATCAGGCGGCAAAACTCGTGGCGCAGGGCGAATACGAAAAGGCGTCCGAAGCATACGAGAAGTTTGCGTCATTGCATCCGCAGAGTCCGCTGCGGCCGGAAGCACAGTTTGCCGCGGCGTTCGTGATGCAGCTTCAACGGCCCGAGAATAGCGACGATCATCAGCGCGTTGCGGGACAGTCCTTGCGGTTGTTCGAACAGTTTCGGCAAGACAATCCCACGCACCCGAAACTGTCGCGCGCCGAAACGTTGATGGGCCGGCTCAACTTCGAGTCGGAGCGGTATCAGGAAGCGATAGAGTTGCTGCGCAATCCGGAATTGCGGTTGCGCGATCCCGCGTCGGCCGTGCCGGCCTTGCGCATTCTTGCACGGTCTTCCGCAAAACTGGGCGATGCGGAGGCCGCGCGCTCCTACTATCTGCAATCGGCAGGCGTGCAGGACAACTATAGCCCCGATGTGGATTACGCCGAACTGGGCGCGCTGTATCAGTCCCTGGCCGATCGCAGCGAAGACATCGACAAACGGATTCGGTTGCAACAATTGGCGATTGAAAGCTGGTCGCACGCGCTTGAAGTGCCCGGCATCGATCCGTCGAGCAAGCAATCGATTCGTTCGCAACTGGACGTGCTTCGCGAACGGTTGCAATCCGAGCCGGGCATGTCGCCCGCCATGGAAGCACTCGACGTCAAGGAAGTGCCCGGCGCGGAGATACCAGCGGTGGCGCCGCTGGAACCCATCGCGGAGATGCCGGTATCGCAACCGGAATCGACGCCTGCCGCCGCACCGGTGAATCCGGAAACGCCGGCAGCACAACCTGAAGCGACGGCAGTAGAAACGCCGGCAGCCGAACCGGTGGCCGGCGATTACGTCGTAAAAGCAGGCGATACGCTGACATCCATCGCGACTGAGCTTGGTACAACGGCGGAGGCGCTGATCGAGACGAACGCGCTGTCCGGCGACAAAGTTTTTGAAGGCCAACATCTGATTGTTCCGGAGCCGTCTCAATCGTGACGCACCGGAAGGAGAACATGTCGTGAAGCATTTCATGCTGACGCGCGTCGTAGCCACCGCCCTTGCGCTTTGCGCGTGCGCGGTGCATGCACAGGATGCCGCGCCGACCGAGAGCATTCATACACCCAAGGCCCCGGAGATGAGCGTGCCGGCCGGCGGCATTCTTCCCGGCGACCTTGTGTATGTGGAGGTGTTTCGACGGCCGGAAATGTCCGCAACGACGCAGGTCGACGCAAACGGCAATATCATGCTCCCATACATCGGGTCAGTCACGATCGCGGGATTGAGCGAGCTTGAAGCGGGCGAACGCATCACGACGATGCTCTCGTCCGTATTGCGCAATCCGCGCGTCAAAGTTTCGCGCGGCGGCCCCAGCTACGGCGCCGGGTATCGCACGGAGCAAATGCGCACGGAACTGTTGCCGCTGCAAAACTCGAACGCCGAAACGTTACGCAAGGCGCTGAGCGGCATGTCGACCGAAGGCGGCACGATCAGCCACGACGAGAATACGAACACGCTCATCATCACCGACACGCCGGGCACGATACAGAACATGCTGTCGATCGTGGCGCGGCTCGATCAGATGCAGAGCCAGCTACAGCAGGTGCGCATTGAATCCAAGATCGCGGAAGTAAAAGTTGGGGCGATGAAGGAACTGGGCGTGCGCTGGTTTGTGCAGGGCAACGAACTCAGCGGCGGTTACTACCCAATGCCTTCGCAGGACGTAGGCATCAATACGTTGAAGGGGCAGGCAGCGTCACCGCTAAACAATGAAATTATCAACAGCAACAATGGCGCGGGCGATCAGTTGAGCAACCTTACGCGCCGTTTCCTTGACGATCCCGGCATTGACCGGCGCCTGAACATTCCGATGCATATTCCGAAAACGGGGCAACTCTTTCTTGGCCTGCTGAATGAACACATCGACCTCGGCGTGATGCTCGATGCGCTTGTAGCCGATGACAATGCGGAGCTCCTTGCCAGTCCCAACATCTTGACCGTCAACCACAAGGAAGCGGAGATCAAGATGACGGACGAGTTCCCTTACACGGAATTCGGAACCGAAGTATCAGGGCGCGCGAACTTCTCGACGCGGTTTATCGATCTTGGCATCAAGATGGTGGTCACGCCTCACGTGCTTCAGGATGAGAACGGCACCTACGTCAAGCTCGAGTTCAAACCGGAAGTGTCGTTCCCATCCGGTTCAAACAACGGCGTGCCGATCCGTTCGGTCCGCAGTTACAGCGGCGAATCCAATGTGCGCAATGGCCAGACGCTTGTCGTGGGCGGCATCTATCGCAACGACCTGCGAAACATCGAGCAGAAGGTGCCGGGTCTCGGCAACCTTCCGGTATTGGGCAGTCTATTCAAGCACACCGAAAAGTCGCGTTCACAGACCGAATTGATGGTGTTTCTGACGCCAACGGTCCACGACACGCCGGAATCCGTAACGTGGGATCGCATGCTGGACGTTACGGCGAAGTCTGAAATTGTTGGCCCCGCCATCGGTGCTCCGGTGTCGCGCAACGAGGCACGCAGAGACTAAGCGGAATATGGCCAGCGACACAGCAGCCCTCGAACAGGCAGCCAATCAGGCAGGTACGCGCGAGAACCAGTTTCGGTTTGTTCTCAATGTCGCGCTGCGCCGTTGGAAGTTGATACTCCTGTTCTCGATCGTTGGGTCCGTGGTTTATGGCGTGTACGGGTTGTACGCATTCAAATTGCGCCCGCAGTATCAGGGAATTGCCGATCTTGTCGTGCGTCAGTCGGTGTGGGACCGCGAACTGCTCCGCGACGTCGGCGGTAAGCCGCTTTTCGAATCCTCTCCCAAGGCGCTTGTCGACCGCGTGAGCCGGCGCGGCGTCGCCGAAGACCTCACCCGCGCGCTGATACAGCAAGACGTTGCGGAAGGCCGCGCATACGCAAGCGTTGTCACGGAAGACGAATTCTCCGCGAAGGTCGCCGAGTTGGAGAGTTTGCTCTCCATCGAACCGGACCCTGAGAACGGCATGATCCGCATTTCCGCGCATGCGAACAGCGAAGAAAGCGCGAAGCGCATCGCGGAGTTTGGCGCGCGTGTCTTCATTGATCGAAACCGGCGTTTTCTCAGCGAGGAAGAAGAAGAGACACACCGGTTTGTCGTGAAGAAGCTGGACGAGATGCGGGCGGAGCTGGATCGCGCCGACAACGAGCTCTGGCAATTCCGCAAGAACATGGGCTTCCGCACCAAGGAACAGGTGACGGAAGAGATGCAGAAGATGACGCAGGAGGTGTTGAACACCGAGGCGACGCAGGAAGAAATCAAGGCGAAGATGCAAAATATCGAGGAGCAGTTGCGCGCGAAGAACGAATCGCTGCCGCTCTCGATTGGCCAGATTCCCGATACGGTCATCGCTTCGCTGCTGGAAGAGCTCAACAAGCTTCACACGCAGCGCATTCAGCTTTCGGTCGTATGGCAGCCCAACCAGGGACCACTCGCGGATCTCCAAGCGGAAATCGAAGACAAGGAACAGGCCATTTTACAGGCCATGAAGGAAGTCGATTCCGGTTCCGGCGACGGGCGCAATGTGCTGGAAGATCGCCGCAGCCTGCGCGAGCAGTACCTCGGGCTTCAGCTTCAACTTACGTCGATGGACATACAGTCGGCGACCAATCGCAAACTAATCAGCGAACTGGAAGCGATGCTTCCCGATCTTGCGGAGAAGGATAAGGAATACCAGAACCTGCTGCGCAAGACGGACCAATTGCGCAACCAATTAAACGGACTCCTGGATCGGGAGTTCCAGATCGCCACGGGGTTGAGCCGGGAGCAGGGCTATATCGAACGCCAGGGCGCGACCGTGGCGTCGGAGTTGCCGTCCGCGCGCCAGGTCAAACCGTGGTTCAGTTTCGTGATCGGCGGATTTATCGGCCTCGTTGTCGGGTTTATCCTCGCGGTGATGTTCGAGTTGAGCGACACGTCGATCCGCAATATCGAAGACGTTTCCGAATACATCGGCTTGGATGTTATCGGCACCATTCCGCAGATGCGCTTTGGTCGCGCGCGGGGCAAATATCGTGGCGACTATGTGCCGCTCACCGATGGCAGCGAAGTGGATGCGTGCATCGTGACGCAGAACTATCCCAAGTCGCCAATCTCCGAAGCATACCGCACGTTGCGCACCAACCTTCAGCTCTCGACGCTTCACATAAAGCCAAAGAGCATTATGGTGACAAGCGCCGTGCCAGGCGAAGGCAAGACGACGACCGCCGTGAACATGGCGGTTACATTCGCGGACAGCGGTATGCGGGTCCTTATTGTCGACACGGATCTTCGACGTCCCCACGTGCACCATGTGCTGAAGACGGACCGTGGCCCCGGCCTGGCGGACGTGCTGCGCGAGGGCTACGACGTCCACAGCGTGATTCGCCCCACGCGCGTCGACAATCTCTGGATTATTTCGAGCGGTCGCGTTCCGCCCAATCCTTCCGAACTGATTGGTTCGGATCGCATGCGCAAACTGATGACACAACTCGAAAGCGAGTTCGACTTGGTCATATGCGACGCCCCGTCGATGCTGGTCGTGACCGATCCGGTGCTGCTCGCCACGGAAGTGGACACCTGCGTGCTCGTGCTGTCTGTCAAGTACGCGCGGCGCGAAACGGTGATTCGCGGCAAGAAACTTCTGGAC
>CALEZK010000450.1 GCA_937928585.1 uncultured bacterium
GGCGCCACGCAACCCTAGCCAGGGGCACCCGCCCCTGGTAAACGAACCACCCCAATACGCATCGCGCTGAAAGCGCACAGCAAACACGTTCATCATCTCCGAAACAAAACCAGTTAAACTCGTTCCCTTTCGCCGCGGCGAATTCCGCTTGGGAACGCCCTTTTGAAAAGCGCCACTTTGTTCTTCGCTTCTAACCAAACGGGCAGCCCCACCAATCAAACACCCCAAGCGAGACGCGAGTACTCGGCACTGACACCGTCTTTAGCGGAGGCGTTGCGAAGCAAAACACACTGACTGTCCCTCACCACAATAATCGCGCCCGTTTCGTAAGCCCGCAACACCAAAAACGCAATCGCCATCCGCGCCAAAGGCGCCACGCAACCCTAGCCAGGGGCACCCGCCCCTGGTAAACGAACCACCCCAATACGCATCGCGCTGAAAGCGCACCGCAAATACTGCGAACTTACAACAATGCAATAGCGCCAAAACGCAAAACGGCCGCAAGTCTACTTATTGATCAACGGTAAATATGACGGCGCGGCCTCGCTCTGCGGCTTTGGCATAGAGATCAAAAACACTCTGGAACCAGTCCCAAGTATATTCAAGGTCCTCATCTCCGTACTCCAATGCGTAATCCTTCGGGACCACGGTTCGGTACTTGTGTTCAAACCATTCTCGTGTGACCGATTGAAGCGCTGCGGCGACTTCCCTAACCTGTTCAGGAGCGACGAATGAGACAATGAACTCGTCACCCTCGTAGAGCTGCCGCGATCCCAGAACGACGTGGTTGAGCGGATACGCACCATTGCCGTACTCAAGACGGCCATCCGTAAGGGCACGATGCATGGCGTCCCAAGCCTTATCGCATTCGGCGAGGTTATCGACGTCCCACGCCGTTTCAATGCGTTCTATAACGGCCATGAGTTGCTTGTCATCCATAGCACTCAGCACCGCCTTAGCCTCTTCGTCCGTGATGGCAAAGAATACGCCTCGACACGCCATACGCTGCACCCTCCCGCTTGGTTTGCGGTTCACGTATACTATAAGCTAACGCTGTCGTGGTAGTGTATGTCAATGACATAGCACTCGGGCGAAAGAGCAGGGAGTATTGGAGCAATGCGCAAAAAAACACATGGGTTCGAGCATCGACGACTTCCTCAAGGAGGAAGGCATCTTCGAAGAGACGCAGGCTCAGGCGATCAAGGAGGTCGTTGCATGACAACTTAAAAAATGGGCAACTTTACGTGCCTTGTGACCTCTTAATGTAGTGCCCTATTAGGATAATTATTGGTGTCCGTAATTGCGCCCGCCACGGAAAGCAAGACGCCACAAATTGCGGTATTTGGACTTTTACCACGGTCTACAAGCCCCCGCGATCTTCTCGAGGAAAACGCCCGATTTAATTCGCAGTTTGATTCGGCCTGTCGCTGTTTTCCTGCCTTTACCCGGTTGAGACGAGTATAAATTAGAGCTTGACAAAACCATTGTTACAACATTATTGTTGTACACATGGTTCCGGTGTTAATCACATTGCCAGGTTCGCCTTGGGATGTCCTCCCACCAGGCATTCACTCCGCAACGTTCGCTGAGGTTGAACGGACTTATGCTTATAACCCACGGCGCAGGAAACTCTTTACTGGATTAATCGAAGCGGCAAAACACCTTTCCGAGGTCGGCTGCCAGAAGCTCTTGTTGGATGGTAGCTATGTAACTGCGAAACCAGTACCGGGAGATTTCGACGCCTGTTGGCTTCCGGACGGCGTCAATTTTACACAGCTTGACCCAGTGTTCAGTGATTTTGATAACGATCGAGCCAATCAGAAAGCACGATTTTGTGGCGAATTCTTCCCGTCGACCTTGATTGAAGCTGACAGTGGTGGGCATTTTGCGGAGTTTTTTCAAACTGATCGCTTTACAGGAAAGAGGAAGGGAATTTTGGCGATAGCACTCACGACAGATGACATGTTGTTACGGAGGGTGAAGTTATGATCTTCAGCGATCGCCAGTACGTAATTTCGAAAGAACAATCGGCTAAGCTTCGTGCAGCGTTAGAACGAGTTCGCACGGACTCGACGAAACACGAACGATTTCGCGACATTGAAACCAATGCGCTGCAGAGCCAGATCGCGCAGATTGATCGCGAAATCGCGGACTATAAACTCTTGAAATCGGGTTCAGTCGCGTTCGCGGAAAGCTATGCACTGACAGATCTTCCGCGCATTTTGGTTCAGGCACGCATTGCACAGGGGCTAAGCCAGACTGATCTTGCCGAGCGCCTCGGCATGAAACCGCAGCAAGTCCAGCGCTACGAAGCAACCGAGTACATGAGCGCTTCGTTGGCCCGCCTCATAGAAGTTGCGAATGTATTGAAAGTTAGGGTTTCGCAATCTTACTCGTCTGAACGTGCACCAGCAGAGAGCTCGCTGTTTGCATGGAGCAGCCCAGATGACGTGGATTGGACTCGATTTCCATTAAAAGAGATGGCGAAGCGAGGCTGGCTGAGAGGTAATGATTTAGTAGAGGCGGCTCGGCAGTATTTTTTGGATGTAGCTGGTCCAGAGTTTGCTACTGCATTTCACCGAAAAAAAGTACGTAGCGGCAATGCGCCAAACAAATACTCTCTGCTAGCTTGGCAAGCGCGCGTCGTTGAGGTCGCTCAAGAGGATATGGCAGACCCACAATTCGGTGACTTTGAACTGAAAGATGCCTGGTTGTCGGAGCTTGTATCTTTGACACGACGCAAAAGCGGTCCCCGTCTTGCCCGTGAACTACTACGGAAAAATGGAATCGCTCTTGTCATCGAGCGCCATCTCTCTGGCACTTATCTTGATGGTGCGGCGATGATTTCTCCCTTGGGCGCTCCTATAGTTGCACTTACGTTGCGATATGATCGGCTGGACAATTTTTGGTTCGTTCTCTTTCACGAACTGGGTCATGTCTTCCTGCATTTGTATTCTTCCATGCGGCTCGACTTCTTTGACGAAGAAGGCACGAACGACGCTGACGGACTTGAGCGTGAAGCAGACACGTTCGCACTAAACTGGCTTATTCCCAACGATACATGGAGGCAATGCCTGTCACGCTTCGCTTTAACTGAAGAATCAGTGAGGATAGATGCCGTGAATCTCGGGATAGACCCAAGCATTATCGCTGGCCGCATTCGTAAAGAACGTAATAACTACCTAATTCTTAATGAATTAATTGGAATGGGTATGGTCCGTTCGCAATTGACGGAGGGTTGATAATGAAAATCCAGCTAGACACATACGTGCCATCATTGCGTTGGCGCACGGGAGAGTATCAAGCACTTTTTCATTTATCGGATGCAGCCAAATCCAGGGTGGTTCCTTTTGTCGTGATTCCCGAAATTGAGTTCGACTTTGAAACCCGAACTGAGAAAAGGACGCTTCAGGAGCATGTCGAATTGTTTCCGAAGCGCTTTAAAGACAAATGGGGGTTGAGACCAGCTTGGATTGATGTGCATCCGAAGATCCAAACTCAGCTTATGGATAACGGAGACTTTCCAATAGGCTATATATTCAGCAAATTGCGACCTCTTGGTAATAACGCCGTACCGGTGGCATCATTGGACGGTACTATATCCTTGAACTCTGCTATTGCCGTGATTATTAAATCCGACAAACGAGGTGTTGGAATACGCGCACGTGTGGAACACGTGATGAAGCCTACCTGCAAGGTAGAAATTGATGCGTTGATGAAGAAGTTGGGCGTGCGGCCTGAAAGTGCCGATCTGATTGTAGACTTAGGTAATCCAAACTACGAACCATACGATGACTTCGCCGACGCGCTAATCCCAGCCCTTAAGCGACTTAGTGACTTCCGGGCCTTTCGTTCCTACATTGTGATGGGGACAGCATTTCCCGAGTCAATTAGTCTTACCAGGCCCGGCGGCGAAATTCCACGGCATGATTGGATGTTTTACCGGGCGCTGCGCCGAAAGATTACCGGGCATGCACGTATTCCGAATTACGGCGACTACGCCACTGTTAATCCTGCCTTCTCACCAAAAGACATGCGCCTCATTAAACCACCAGGCAAAGTTGTCTATGCAGAGGCGACGAAATGGTACGTTCGCAAAGGAGGCGCGTTTCGTGATAATCGCGGTCAAATGCATGACCATTGCGAGTACATTGTAACTTCTGGAAAGTTTCGAGGAGGTGCATTTTCGGCGGGGGACTCTTTTATCGAAAAATGCGCCAATAAGCTAGTAAATCCTAGTACCCCAACTCGATGGAAAGAGGTTGCTATAAACCATCACATTATGCAGGTCTTGGAGGACATCTCCAATCTCCTCTGAGTTTCATGAATTCGCGGATTTCAGCAGTAAGTTCTGTAACGGTTAATTCTTTAGCTAAAGCTTCGTAAAGTTGCTTGCGTGGCTTAGTTAGTAATTTCTGATTGTGCTCAAACCGCGAAAGCAACAGTACAGCTTCCCTTCGCCATAACAGATGCGCAAGCTGAACCGGATCTATATTCGGGTTTGAACCAGTGCGTCGGATCGTTGTGAAGTTTATTCCGCCACGAGGGCCCTTCTCTGCCAATAAAATGCCGCACCATTTTGGCGCAATCACACGCACGCGCTCGATGTGGCGTGTCGCACACACGAGTGTCAGTTTTTCGAGGCACTGGGTATAAAGCCTAAGCTGATGAGGCAACCGCACAAGCGTGTCAAGGCTGCTCTTAATCTCATAGCCGTGCAAGCAACCGTTAATAACTGCTATATCGACACGAGCTTTCGCATGTGATAGTCCAAGTTCGTCAACAACGACGGTATCAGGCGCCTCGTGAAAGACTCTAAGTTTCTTTACATGAAGCGCCAAGCGAATTTCGATGTCCTTGGTCTGTGACATTACGTTCATTATATCGGTCTAATTGATCAAAATCTTGAACCGTTCGCCCGATGCCAAGTATCAAACGAACGTCGCCATCTCAATTTGACAAGCTCCTAAGTACATCATCGGTGTAATTTTATTCCACCGTTCACTGCTATTAGCGCTCAAAAGCGTGCATGTTTTTGACCTCCTTTATGGGGGTCTCTGAGGCTATTCTCTTGTCTGGTAGTCATTGAAGCCCAAGGACTTGTAGCCTGACTTGGGCCGCTTCGAGGGGGTTCCCGTGGTAGGTCGAGATTTTCAATACAACGTTGCACGACGGCGAGCAGTCGCCTGGCACTAGCAACCCAACCCCGAGAGAATGTCGTAGCGCAAGTACACCGCTCCCGTGTCGAAACGACGGGTCTCAACAAGGGTAAAGTCGCGGCGGGACGTGATTCGGAGCGCTGGCTTGCCGCCGCCGACCATCACGGGATGGACGACAACGTGAAGTTCATCGACGAGATTTGCCTCAAGCGCGGCGCTGGCGAGCTCCGCGCCGCCGATGCTGATGTCCTGGCTTGATGCCTGCTTGAGATCGCGAATCAGGTCAGGCTCGAACGTGCGAATCAATCGCGTATTGGGCGTCGCGACCGTCGACAAGGTCCGAGAATAGACCCATTTGTCCGGTCGTTGCCAAATTTCGGCGAACGCGCGGTGTTCTTGCGGATAGGTGTCTACCGGAGATCCCCAGTATGCCATTTTCTCGTAAAGCCGTCGCCCGTAGAGGAGCGTGCCCATCTGACCGAGCAACTCGGTGAAAAACGCATACATCTCGGCGGACGAAGTCCAATCGAAATTGCCGGCTGCGTCCTCGATGTACCCATCGAGCGAAGTATTCGTGATGTAGACGAGCTTTGACATGAACGGGATTCCCTCCGGAGGACTCTTGCTGCATCGCGCAAGATTCGCATCCATCAACGTTTCTGTCAAACAAACCGCGGTCGTATTCTCCTCGTTCCCAATTCGCCGCTGCGGACCCGGATAGGGAGCGCATCGCTCACGAAGCGCCGCTCCACATCTTCCGTCCGCCGATGTCTACCCCCCGGCTCGCCGGGACGCTCACCCAACCCAGACTGCTTCCCGGATCAGTGAACTCACACCGCAATTCTCCGCATTCAATCGCAACTTCAATCTGCGTACATCTGTGTAATCTGTGGACAAACATTTCTCTTCTCCCCGTGTCCTTGTGGTGAATGATCTCCGATATTGGTCACTACGTGACGTCTTCCCACTGCAACAAGCCGTGCCTAGAAGTAAGGACGGCATCGTGCACGTCGCGACGCTGTGCGTTACACAAATACAAAGCGGCGCTTCACGCCGCTTTGGCTGTCCAACGAATTCGCCCGCGTCCACCCACAAACCAAATCAAAAGGAGTTACAACAATTTCACCCGGTCGCACCCCCTTGAATCGTCAAAAAAATTTCGCATGCACCCCCCGGACGCCTTCCAGGATTTGTGGTTTCTCGTCGCAATGCTCCGCATTCAATCGCAACTTCAATCTGCGCGCATCTGCGGAACAATCATTCCTCGTTACCTTTCGCCGCGGCGAACGCGCGCTACGAAACCCACTCCAATGCGCCATGCCAACGGGCCACACCGCCACCTCACTTTCTCGCTTCCCAACGTCCTCACCCCTACCCCCTGCACCCCCCCTGCAAAAAGGTGGCCTCTATGCAATCACTGGAGTTACGACGATTCTGGACGACGGGCACCCCCTTGAATCGTCAAAAAAATCTCGCGTACCCCCCCCCAGACGGCTTCCCGGATTTGTGAATTCACATCGCAATGCTCCGCATTCAATCGCATCTTCAATCTGCGGATATCTGCGGAATCTGCGGACAAATTTTCCCCTTCTCCCCATGCCCCGTGGTGACGATCTTTCCCGAAGCGCGATGCAACAAGCCGTGCCAATAAGTGAGCCAAGCAGCGCGACGACAACACATCGCGTCCGCGCTTCCGGACGCGCTATGTGAACCTTGCGAAAAAATTGTGGCCAATCCGCGCGTCTTGAACGCGTAGCGCCGCCCGCGTAAAATTCCGGTTTATTCCAGGCCAAAACCCGCACGGAGTTTTATTCAAACCATGGCAGAAGTCCGCGGCTTTTCCGCGTATCGATTCGACCCCGCAGTCGTCGGCAACCTCGACAACGTGGTGACCCCGCCTTTCGACGTAATTAGCGACGAGGAACGGGAGATTCTGGCGGCCCGTGGGCCGTACAACTATGTCCACGTGATACTGCCGCACGACCGCGATGGCAAGAGCAAGTACGACGTTGCGGCGGAGATTTTTCAGGGCTGGATTGCCGAAGGCGCGCTTAAACAGGACGACGAGGACTCGTTCTACCTCCTCGAGCAGACTTTCATCTCGCTGGAAGGTGTCGAGACCGTGCGCCGGGGATTTCTCGCGGTAGCAAAAATTCCGGAGCCGGGCGACGACACGGTACTGGGGCATGAGCGCACCTTCGAGTGGAAGGTCACCGACCGCCTCGCGCTGACGGGCACAACCAAGGCAAATTTGGGTGCCGTGTTCGTGCTCTACGAAGACCAGCAGCACGCGCTGGCCGGGTTTCTCGACCAGATGCACCAGCGCGAACCCGACCTCGTGGCACATACCATCGACGGCGTGAAGCAGCGCGTATGGCGGGTGAAGGCCGATCCCGCGGTGACGGCGTTCTTCGCGGGCAAGCGGCTCTATATCGCCGATGGTCATCACCGCTACCGCACGGCCCACACCTATCGCGATAAAATGCGCCTCGCCGAGCAACCCGACGGACTGCGCCGCTACGACTATGTGTTGATGGGATTCATTTCGCTCGACGATCCCGGCTTGTTTGTGTACCCCGCGCACCGCGTGCTCGATCCGCCTGCCGGCTTCAATGCGGACGCGTTTCTCAAGCAGGTGGAAGAATGGTTCGAAGTGCTGCCGGTCGATGGCAATCTGCATGAACACGTGCAGGACGAACCGGAATGCGCCATCGGCCTCGCGCTCTCCAGCGGCAAGCAATACGTGCTTCGCCTCCGCGATATCGATCGGGTCGCGCTCCTCGGCGACGAACACGGCCCGGCATGGCGCGACCTCGATGTATCCGTGTTGCACGGCGGAATTCTCGAACGCATCCTGAAATTCCCGCCGGATGCCCAGCACATCTACGAAAAAGATCCCGCCGTCGCGCTGCGTCTCGTCGAATCCGGAAAGAAGGGGATGGCGTTCATCCTGCGCAACATGCGCCCGGAACAGGTCTGCGCGTGTGCGGAGGCGCGCGAGTCCATGCCCCAGAAAGCGACCTACTTCTTTCCCAAGCTGCCGTCCGGCGCGGCGATCCACATGCTAAGGGACTAAAGCGCCGCGCGGGCCAATCGCCGGAACGACCCTCATAAAGAGTTCAGGCTTTGTCCTACACGCATGCTCCGCATCCGGCTGGTAAACTTCCAGAAAGCAGGAGGTTTTTCATGCAGTACAAATCCAAGATCTGGAATCGTTCCCGGTTAAAATCAGCTTTCACGGCCGCGGTCCTGGCGTGCGCCTCGGCCTGTACGCCTGACGGCGACATCATCTTCGGGCCCGTTCGCGTCACCGCTACGGTTGGCGAAGCGAGTTTCGCGCAGACCCTGTTCGGCGGCGTAAAGGGCGCGACCATTACGCACCGCCAGAGATTTTGCGAGATGCCCACCGAAGAAGAGCTCTCCGAACAACTGAAAGGGGAGGGCGCTTTCGACATCACGCAGTTCATTCGCCTCAACCGCCTGGAGCTCGTCGAAACGACCTTGACCGCCACCAGCGGCAACTTCAACTTCCTCACCGATCTGACGGTACGTTTCGTCCCCAAACCCGGCGCGGGTAACGCCGTGGTGTTGGGAACGGCAAGTGCGCCGGGCGGGTTCAATACGGAGATCGTGCTGATTCCCGAGGACGACGTCGATTTCCTGGCGCTGATTCGCGCCAACGATGCCAGCGACTCCGACGCTTGCCCGAAGATCGAATATGAGATGACATTCCAGTCTATCCCGCTGCAAGACGTCGAATACAGGCTCGACGTCACCGTGGACGGCTACGTCGAACTGGGCGCGGAGAAATTCCTGGCCACGGCGGACTTTGTACAGTAGCCCGGAACCGAATCTTTCAATACGACGCAGATATGGCGTATAACATTGGTACGGTTGAAGTATTTCGCTTCAAGATTGTACCCCCAAAGGGAGGGACTGCCCCATGAACCGCTTCACAACATTTTTGGCCGCGCTCTTAATCATGCTCGGCGCCACCGTCGTATCCGGATGTGAAAAGAAAGCCGACACGCCCGCCGACGCCGCCGCGGAAGCCGCCGAAGAAGTCGGCGAAGCCGCGAAGGAAGTTGCCGAGGAAGTGAAAGAAGGCGCCGAAGAGGTGAAAGAAGCCGTAGAGCAATAACGGCTCGCTCCGCGTCGAATAGTATCCGTCTCGCCGTTGCAACAACGGCGAGACGCTTTTTATTTCAACAGCTTTCGGCCTTCGGTGCCCTTGATACCCGTCGTGACACGAATGAAGGCTTCCTCGTCCTTGCAAGCGGAAATGGCCTCCTCCCGAGAAACGAGGCCCTTCCTGAAAAGCTCTACGGCGTACTGGTCGAAACTCTTCATCTCCGAATCGACTTCGATGATGTTGTGCAGGCGCTGAATATCGCCTTCGAGAATCGCGTCGCGCACCATGGGCAGATTGCACAGCAAAAGCTCGATACAGGGGATTCGTCCACCGCCTGTCTTCTTCAAAAGACGCTGACAGCACACGCCTTTCAGCGTGTACGCGAGCTCCTGGCGGATTACGTCGCGCTCGTCGTTGGGGAAATAGCTGATGATGCGGTTCACCGTATCGACCGCGGTCATCGTGTGAAGCGTGCTGAACACCAGGTGACCGGTCGACGCCGCGCTGATTGCCGCGCGAATCGTTTCGCGGTCGCGCATTTCACCGACGAGAATCGCGTCCGGGTCTTCGCGCAAAGCGCCGCGCAGCGCGTTGGCAAAGGAGAACGTATCGCGCCCAACCTGGCGCTGCGAGATGATGCTTTTTTTGTCCGAGTACACGAATTCGATCGGGTCTTCCGTGGTGATGATATGCGCGTAACGGTTCTCGTTGATGTAATCGACAAGCGAAGCAAGCGTGGTCGACTTTCCGCTACCCGTCACGCCGCACACCAGGAAAAGGCCGCGGTGCGAATCCGCGACTTCCCGGATGGAAGTCGGAAGATTGAGCTTCTCGAATGGGAAAGGCGATTCGGGAATGAATCGAATGGCGAGGGCCATCGCGCCCATCTTGATGTAACCGCTGCAACGCAAATAGGCAATGCCCGCGAGGTGATATTGGAAGCTGCTTTCCTTCTCCGTCTCCAGAATGTCGACCTGTTGTTGGCCGCCAAGCTGGAATACGATTTCCCGCATATCTTCCGCGCTCAGCGGCGGATAATCGAGCGGTCTGAGATCGCCGTCGATGCGCATGTACGGCGGCGTGCCCGCGCGGAGGTGAATGTCCGAACCCTTTTGTTCCGTAAGCTGTTCGATCAAGAGGTTGATGTTGAACTCGAGCTTGCGGAACGACTGAATGTGCACTTGCCAGGACTGTGAGCGAGTCGACTGGTCGGCAAAGTCGCTTATGATCTTGTCGATTGGGCTCAGTACGCTTATCTGGGTCCACTCGAACGCGGGAAGCGTCAACGAACACTTGCCATCCAGCATGCGAAGCTGGTTTGGAATGCGCGTTTCGTCGAGGCGCGCGCGAATGGCGTCCGGATCGGCCGATTCCTTCAACGGGAAATCGACGCGCACGTACTCGACACGCTTGGCGAAGTCCGATGACTTCGCGATGACAGTGACCCGATCAGCGGTAAGCGACAGCTCGACCGGAAGCCCCATCTTGCGCACGATTTCGTGAACGCCAGTACGAAACACATCGAAAATGGTGTCGCGCGAATTCGTGCCGATCACCATGGCAGAGGCAGACATTAAGCACCCACTCCAAACAGCATCGCCCAAGGATTCTCACGAGAACGCGGAGTCTATCACGGGATTGCAGACGATTCAATGAAACCGCGCCGCCAATGCGCCCCATGGGACCGAGATGTCACAGTGTCGTGTCGCATATGTCCCCTTTTCATAAAGCGGGCATAGTCCAACCGAAACATATTGCGCTGGGCATTGCCGATTGCTATGCTGAGGCGCTACGTAAATTGATTGCTGGGAGCCGAATCGACATGTGGTCCTACTACCTTTACATGGGTCTGTTGATCACGACGCTCGTGCTGTGGGCGATAGTCGCCATGCGCGACGACGGGCATGAGCCGGGAAGTGACTCGACGCCCAGCGATACCGATGCCGCGGCGACAAAGAAAGACTAGTCCCCGCTTTCGGGCCCAGTATTATTCACGCCGAGCGACCGCAGGAATGTGTCGATATCGATGCCCGAATCCGGAGCGCCCTGTTCTGGATGAAACCGAAGCGGGTTCTTGATATACGCTCTGTGACACGACGGGCACAGGTCCAGCGAGAATCCCTTGTACACCGATTCTTCGATCTCCGAGGGACTCTTGTGCCGCATTTCCTCAATGAGTTTTATCATCTCCGCGCGATGATCTTTGACGAGATCCGCCAGACTAATCTCAAGCTGATCATAGGCCGCGCGAACATCGATTTTGACGCGATACCGAAGCTGCCCCTTCAGCATTTCACGCCCGCATCCGTCGCATTTATGGACCGTCATGGCATTGGCCTTTCCCGCGTCGAATAGTCGAAAGGTTCACACTGGGATTGTAACAGGAGTACTCCTTGCCGCGCCGAAAAATTCGCTCAGCGAGAGGAATCAGGATTTGTTATCCGGTGTTATGGCTGTCACCGGTCCGGGATCGATTTTCGGATATTGCTTTAGCAGGCGCCATTCGCCATCCAGATGCAGGGCGCGGACATCGTCGCGGAAGTATTGGACCGCGTAAGCGACTCGCGGGTGCGGAGTCGAATTCATTCCCGAACCATGAACGGTCAGTCGAGAGAACGCTATACAATCGCCGGCGTGCATCCGCACGGGAAGAATGTGATCCGGTGCGGCGTCCACGGTGCGATGT
>CALEZK010000451.1 GCA_937928585.1 uncultured bacterium
CGAGGAGCGCGGCGGGAATCCGCCACAATTCCTGGAAGCGCAGGTTGGTGGCGCACTCGCGATCGTCAAGAACGGAGACCCAATCACCATTGACGCCGAGAAGCGGACGCTCAACCTCGACGTCTCCAACGCAGAGATTGAAAAGCGAATGCGGGCCTGGAAGGCGCCAAAACCCCGCTACACGCGGGGCGTTCTTGCGAAGTATGCAAGCGAGGTAAGCACGGCATCCGAAGGCGCGGTGACAGACGCGTCGTTGAATTTGGATTAGAGGCGCAGCGCTGCTCACGTGGCGGCTGTATTGTGATACGGTAGCGGCGTATGCCATTGCCGGAGCCACATTCCGCTGCCAGGGTTCGTCGCGTAATCTTTCGGGTCGAGCACCTCAAGAAGGATTACCGCATGGGCGAGGTGACGGTTTCCGCCCTGCGCGACGTTTCTCTCGACGTGTGGGAGGGCGAGTTCCTTGTCATCCTTGGGCCAAGCGGGTCCGGTAAGAGCACACTCCTCAATATCATTGGTGGAATCGACACGCCGAGCAGCGGTGTCGTCCGTTTTCGCGATGATGATCTTAGCGAATACGGCGAATCGAAGTTGACGCAATATCGTCGGCTTCACGTCGGTTTTATGTTTCAGTTTTACAACCTTATGCCGAACCTGACGGCCGAGGAAAACGTCGAGATGGCGACGGAGATCTCGCCGAATCCGCTGCCCGCGGGGCAGATGCTTTCGCTGGTTGGATTGTCTGAACGGCGCGATCACTTTCCTTCCCAACTTTCCGGCGGTGAACAACAGCGCGTTGCAATTGCGCGCGCGCTCGCCAAGCAACCGGAGATTCTGCTTTGTGACGAGCCGACCGGGGCGCTCGACATATCAACGGGAAAAGTCGTGCTGGAGGCGCTGGATCGCGTGAACCGCGAGACGGGCACGACGGTCATTGTTATCACGCACAACGCGTCGATTGGCGAAATGGGGGATCGCGTGATACGCATGATGGACGGTGGCGTTCGGGAAATCATTGTGAACGAAGTGCGGAAAAGCGCGGCGGAGCTCGAGTGGTGATTGCGAATCTACCCCAGGTCTGCGCATGAACGTGCTCCACAAGAAACTGCTTCGCGGATTGTGGCGCACGCGCGGACAATCGATTGCGGTAACCGCCGTGGTATTCTGCGGTACTGCATGCTACATCGCGATTGCGTCCGCGCACAGCAATCTTGAACTCACGCGCGACACCTACTATGCGCAGTATCGATTCGCAGATTTTGAAATCCACCTCGAACGCGCCCCGATAACTTCCCTCTTCAAGCTCGAAGCGGTTCCGGGCATACACCAGGTGCGCGGTCGTATCGTGCGCGATGTGAACCTCGACGTACCCGGCCGCGAGGAGCCCAGCGTTGGCAGAATTGTATCGATGCCGAACCGGCAACAGCCCGTACTCAACGATATTCACATGGTATCTGGCCGCTATTTCAGCGAGGCTTCCCAGGACGAAGTCATTCTGAGCGAGCGTTTCGCCCGTGAAAATGGTCTGGCTTTGGGGGACACAATCTTTGCCTCCATCGACAGCAATAAGTATCCGCTGCGAATCGTAGGCCTTGGGCTTTCTCCCGAATACGTATACATGATTCGCAACATACAGGAGCTGATACCGAGCCCCGAGCGGTTCGCGATTCTGTGGGTATCGCAAGACTTCGCGGAGACGGCGCTCGACCTTCGCGAAGCGTGCAACAACATCATTGGACGCGTGGACAGCAGCGTCGAGATCGAACTCGTGCTGGATCGCGCGGAAAAGATTCTCGAATCGAACGGCGTGATCGCGAAGATAAAGAAAGAAGACCAGATCTCGAACCGTTTCATCTCTGATGAGATCAAGAGCCTTGCGGTAACGGCAAAGATAATACCCGCGATTTTTCAGGGCGTGGCGGCGCTTATTCTGCTCGTGTTGCTAAACCGCATGGTCAAACGGGAGCGTTCGGAAATAGGGCTGCTCAAGGCTTATGGCTATTCGAATCTCACTATCGCCTGGCATTACATCGAGTACGCGCTCGTCCTCGCGGTAGCGGGCAGCATACTCGGGTTTCTGTTGGGTCAGTGGCTGGCAAACGGCATGATTCAGTTGTATGTGCGGTTCTATGAGTTCCCCATCCTTCGTTCACGGGTGTATCCGGACATTCTTGCGCGATCAATTGGTATCGCGATGTTGTTTTCGATCGCGGGCGCGGTACTCGCGGCGTTTCGCGCGGTGCATATCCACCCCGCGGAATCGATGCGGCCGGAAGCGCCACGCTTCGGAAAGCGCACTCTTATCGAGGGCATGCCGATGCTGTGGCGGCAGCTTTCGTTTACGAGCAAAATGATCGTGCGCAACGTCTCGCGCAGTTCCTTTCGGGCGGTGCTCACCGTCTTCGGCATTATGATGTCCACGGCGCTTTTGTTCCTGGGTTACTTCAGCGCGGATGCGATGACGTACATGATGGATTTCCAATTCAGCGCCGTGCAGCGCGAACAATTGAAAGTCAGTCTGGTTACGGAGCGCGGCAAGTCTGCGTTGCACGACATCGCGCGCCTGGAAAATGTGCGACGGGCGGAGCCCCTGCTGGAGTATCCATTCGAGATGCGGCACGGCTGGCATTCAAAGGATGTGGCGGTAATCGGCATGGGGCGGCCGTCTCACCTTCAAAAACTCATCGCGGAAGATGGGAGCGAGATCGACGTGGGCGAACATGGACTCGTGCTGGCTCGAAGGCTCGCGGACGACCTGGGCGTAAAGCCCGGCGACATGGTTACGATGAAGTCGCTCACGGGCAAGGTGGAAGAAACCCGCGAGGTGGTCGTTTCCAAAGTCGTCACCCAGTATCTTGGGTCGTCCGCGTATATGAACATCGACGCACTGAGCCGATTGTTGAACGAGTCCTTCGCCATGAACGCCGTGCTCGTCAGCACGGCAAAGGGCGACGAGCGCGACATCAATCTCAGTCTGAAGGACATCCCAGGTATTGCAGCAGTGTCGATCAAGGAAGATATGCGACAGAATCTCGTGGACACGCTGGTGCAGAACATGTTGTTCATGAACACGATGCTGATGGGATTCTCGGCAGTGATCGCTTGCGCGATTGTCTACAACGTAACGACTGTGTCGCTGGCGGAACGGCAGCGCGAACTTGCCTCGTTGCGCGTACTGGGTTTCACCCAGATTGAGGTGGGCCGCATTCTGTATCGGGAAAGCATGATGCTTGCCGTGATCGGACTTTTGCTGGGCATTCCGGCGGGGATGGCTATTTGCAGGCTGATTGTAATTGCTTTTGACAACGAGCTGTTTCGTTTGCCGTACTATATTGATCGATTGACCTACTTCAAGGTCGTCGGGCTCATCACGATTTTTGTAGCGGCGGCGAACTGGGCCGTACATTACAAGGTGCAACAATTGGACATCGTAGAAGTGCTCAAGGAACGCGAATGACACCGAAGAGTATGAGACGCCGCATCGGTGCGGGACTTGGAATAGGAGTGCTGCTGCTTGGCGCGTACATCATGTTGCGGGCGCGGCCGATTCCGGTGGAGACTTACGAAGTAAGCCGCCAGACGATTCGCGAGTTCATCACGGAAGACGCCAAGACGCGCCTCGCGGACGAGTATGTCGTTGATATGCCGATCTCCGGCACGATCGAACGCATTCGTTTGGAGGTTGGCGACGAAGTAAAGGAAGGCATGTGTATTGCCCGGGTTGATGCGTTTGATGTGCAGAAACAGATCGCAGGCATGGAAGCGCTTATCGCGCAGGCACGCGCACAGATGAGTGGCGTGGATGTGCAGAAGCCAAAGCCGGAAGACCTGGCGGCAGCCGAGTTGCGTGTGAAAGAGGGCCGTGACACCGAGGCCATGGTAGCGCGGGAATACGCGGCAGCCGAAGCCAATTTCGAGGCTGCCCAGCGGGAGTATGATCGGCTGTCCACACTTCAGGCGCAGGGCGCGGTTAGTCAATCCCAGCTTGACGAAGCAAGGCGCCTGCTCGACACGATGCGCGCCAATCTTGATCGGCTTCGACTAGGACAATCGGCGGCAGCGAAAGGCCGCGAAATTGCAGAGTTGACCGCACAGAGCTTACGCGCATCCGTCGATGACAACGAGTACATGCGCGACGTCTACCGCGCGGAACTTGAGAGTCGGCAGGCACAACTGGAAATGCTCAAGAAAGATGTCGACGAGACCGAGGTACTTTCTCCTGTGAACGGTCTTGTGCTGGAAAAATTTGTAGAGGATCAGCGCGTACTGGTCGCGGGAACGCCGTTGCTAAAACTCGGCGACCTTTCGACTGTGGAAATTGAGTGCGATGTGCTCTCGGAAGACGTGGTGCGGATTCAGGCTGGCGATCCTGTCGAGATCTCGGGTAAGGCGCTGCGTGGCGAGACTGCGATGGGGAAGGTGGACCGCATCTATCCGGCGGGGTTCAAGAAAATTTCTGCGCTGGGAATTGAACAGCAGCGCGTGCGCACAATCATCGCGTTCGACAACCGAAAAATTTCGCTTCGCCCTGAAACCAGCGTGGACGTGCGTATTATTATCGACGAACGCGCAGATGCCCTTGTCGTGCCCGAGCGCGCCACTTTTCGTAACGGAACTGACTGGGCCGTGTTCAGAATTGAGGGCGGAAAGGCGCGTCTTGTGCCCGTCACCTTGGGATTGAAGAACGACGAGTGGGCGGAGATCACTGCCGGACTGGAGCAAGGCCAAACGATTGTTGCCGAGCCGAAGAACGAGTTGGTGGATGGCGTGCGCGTGACCGAACTTTGAGTTCCACGGGCAGAGGTCTGGCTGCCGGTAGTTAATTCAAGCCGGGATTATTCCGCGTCCACGCTCTCGACGAGGTCTTCCACCGCAGCGGTCAGATCCTCGATCAATTCGTGATTCCACCCTTGCGCGAGCGCATCGGTGATTGCGATGTAATACCAAAGCGTGCCATCGCGCCCGCCATTGAATCGTTCCCAGACCGCTTCGCCATGCGCATAAAAATCATTGGTGGTCGCACATATGTTGTGCAGTTTGTCTGCAGCTACAATCAGTCGCACTTCGTCAGGCGCGTTGCGCAGCGATGCGATATAGCGTTCTTTCCGCTCGCGCCACGCGGGCTTTGGGGTTTCGCAGGTGTCGGAACACGCGGCGACAAAGTCTGCGACGCGATCCCCGAACTCCGCGCGAATCTCCGCAAGGGTTTCGTGCCCGCCGCCGTCCTCGGCAGCATCGTGCAACAAGGCGGCGATGAAGGTGTCCTCATCAGCGCCATGCTCGCCGACGATGCCAGCGACGGCCATCACATGTGTGATATAGGGGACGCCGGAGCCGCGGCGCACCTGGTCCGCGTGCACGCGGTGCGCCAGCGCAAATGCGTTCACGATACGCGTCGAGTACGGAGTCGAAGTTTGCATTAGAACGAGGTGAACCTTCCCAGACTCAGAAATCCGATCGGATGGGCGGTAGTTCCGGTCAGTGTAATATCGGTCAAGACTTCGCCTATCACGGAGGCAAATTTGAAACCATGGCCGGAGAACCCGCCCGCGATTACGACGTTTGGATGCCGTGGATGACGATCTATGATGAAATGCTCATCGGCGGTCATAGAATACATGCACACGCTAAACCGGCTCCGCTCGGGCTGCGCGCTGGGAAAGACATCGCCCAAGAACCGGAGAACGCCGTCTTCATCGTGTGGATGCAGGCCGCGATCAAGTTCATCGGGATCGTCAACAGGCTCGCCTCCGCTGTGTTCGGCCACTTTCATGCCCTGATCATTGATCGCTGGGAAGCCGTAGAAACTGCCATAGGCCTGCTCGACGTAATAGGCCGGCAAGGTGCCCGCCTGGTACTCGGCGATATTGGGCGAGGTGTACCAAAACTGCACCTTGCGGAGAATACGCAGCGGCACGAGCAACTCGACGAAGGACGACGTCGTCCATGCTCCCGCTGTCAGGACCAGTTTCGACGCGTGCAGTTCGCGTTTGGTTGTAGTGATCGAGACACCGTCCTTGTCGGAGCGCCAGCCAAGGACGTCTTCGTGTATCAGGACATCCGCGCCGTGTTTCTGCGCCATCTGTACATGCTTGTCGACACAGCCTTCAACGCGGAGGTAACCGCCCTCGGGATCCCAGTAAACCGCGTGATCTTCTGGCAGCGTGAACTGTGGAAAGCGCTTCATGGCTTCCGGGGCGTCCAAGCGCTCGTGTGGCAACGAATGAACGCGGTAGCACGATTCCAACCCGCGAATGAGGCCCGAGTCGGGCTTGCCGGAGAGCAGCAGGCCAGACTGCACCAACAGTTTTGCGCCCGATTCAGCTTCCAGTTCGCGCCAGAGTTCGTAGGCGCGGTTCACGAGCGGAATATAGTCGGGGTGCTCGAAATAGGCCTTGCGAATCATGCGCGTGACGCCGTGGGAGCTGCCCTTGTCATGCGCGATTCCGAACTGCTCGACGCCGCAGACGCGAATGCCGCGTTTCGCTAGGTGGTAGAGCGTGGCACTCCCCATACCACCGAGACCGAGCACGATTACGTCATAGTTCGTCACGACCACAAGTCCTCCTGTCCCATAGCATATCAAAGGCGACTGGACGAATGATCGCGGGAAGGTCAAACTTGTGGCGGCGGGCCGTTGAATGCCAAGCAAAAGGGGAATACACTGGCTGCAACGTGCGCTGGATCACCTACCGCGAAACGTGTAGAGGCACCGAGATAGGCGCTCCAACCCTTAAAGGGTCGATTCGGTAGGGGCGCTGTGGTCCAGGGTAGCGTCGCGAAGCGCGTCGCAATTCCTACGGGATAAAAAGTGCAGCGTAGTCTACGGGGAAAAACGCGCTGTAAACTCTACGGGGCAAGAGATCGGAAAGTGGTTTTGCTTAACGATCTTGGAAGATTTTGGGGAGCCGTGACCATGAAGAGAGCACTCATACTGGCGATTGCGTCGTTTGTCGTTGGGCTGGAAGCGGCAGCGGAATTGCAGAACGTGACGATCGGGGGCGAACTGCGCATTCGCGGGCGTTACTGGAGCAACGTCTATGCCGAGCGAGGGCGCGAGACCCGAATTCCGGATTTCTTCCTGCCGAACCGGCCCATCGGGCCATTTGGAACCGACAGTCTTTACACTTTTGACGAGAACGGCAACGCGCGATCCCGCATAGAACAATCAACCAAGCTTCGCATTTCCGCTGATTTTACGGACTACGTGAATGCAGTCGTGGAGCTAGATGACTTCGAGGTCTGGGGGAATGACTTCAGGTCCGACTACCGAACGGGTGTCGACGCGGCGGCCAACTCCAGCGACGACGTAGAATTGCTGCAATCGTATATCGAAACGAACGAAACGTTTGGAATCCCCCTTCGGATGCGCGTTGGACGGCAACAGCTAAAGCTGGGCAATGGCTGGTTGGTCGGCGAAACGCAGTCGACGTTGAACATTTCGTTTGACGGCCTGCGTCTGACTTACGAAGGCGAGGGATACGCGATAGACGGCTGGTATACGAAGCTTGCGGAGCGCGGCGCCGTCGAGGAAGATGGCGATGTCGATTTCTACGGCCTGAGCGCGAGTTGCACCGCAGTGGAGGGCCACGAGTTCCTCGTATACTGGTTGTACCTGCGCGACGCGACATCCTTGAACGACACCAATTTCGCCGCGCCTATCGAGTGGCTCGAAGACGCATTCAACCTCGACGATTACGGCACCACGAATCTGAACACTGTCGGCGGCAGCGCCACGGGCGCATTTGGACCGGTTGACTATTTGATCAACGTTGCGTACCAGTTCGGCGATGCGGACAACATGGGATCATTGTTCAAGAACAATGGCATGTTGTACGGCGACACGGACGCCGAATTTGGCGCGTGGGGCAGTGATGCCGAGATCGGCTATCGCTTTGAGGATGTTGCATGGACGCCTAGAATTTATATTGGCGGCGCGTACTACGGCGGAGAAGACAACAGGGACATCACCTTTATTGAATGGTTGAATCCGTTCGATCGTCCCGAGGCGAGTATCTCGTTTCACCGCCTGTTCTCGTCCAATCGTTACTACGAGTTCTTTGACGAAGGGCGGAACGGCACCAACTTCCATCAGATTCGCGGCGGCGTCGTGGCGCAGCCCACGGAGAAAATCGAGGCGTCGCTGGAAGTTTCCAAGCTGGGGGTAAACGATACCTTTGACGCGCCCATCACCGTCGGAATCGGCGAGTGGCGCGTGCCGGTTGCGCCCGCACTTTCCTTTCTCACCGAATCTTCGGGAGACGATATCGGTATCGTCGCCGCACTTGAGCTTACCTATCAGTATTCCGATGAACTTAGCTTTCGCTTCAATTGGAACCACCTTTTTGCGGACGACGATGTAGCCGAAGGGAACTTCATCTTTGGTAACGGCTTGGAGTTCATGGGGGGTTCCAGCGACGACGATTTGGACTATCTCAATCTCGAAGCACGATTGAAATTCTAATTCACGCCCATTCCGCGCCCGGAGGCATTAAAATACGGCTTACGGGCGCGGCCTTTTTCCGGCCGCTGGCATAGGGTACAATTCCGTCCTTCATACCTCAGGAGCAGTGAAGATCCATGCGTTTTGCCCTATTCGCCAGTTTTGCGGCGTCTTTTTTCGCCGGTGCCGCTCCGGTTACCGAGGATGTCGAAATACCGGGCCGGCATTTTGTCATTCGGGTTTCTCCAGGTAATGGCGCGGGCGCGGAACTCTTCCGGCTCAACGCGTCGCAGATGAACCAATCCGCGCATGATGGTCTCTTGCTCGAAGGATTTGGTATTGGCAATTTCTATGTCCCCAACCGCCGGCTTAACGAATCGCTGCAAGTCCTAGAATCCGTTACAGACCGGCCGGTCCTTCAATATACTTACGAATGTGATGGCCCGAATATTCGCGGACTGCGTGTAACGCGCACCATGGAACCCCTGCTGGACGAGGCATCCGTCCGTGTGCGCCTGCGCGTTGAGAACCGTGGGACG
Source organism: uncultured bacterium (assembly GCA_937928585.1). Classification (GTDB taxonomy): domain Bacteria; phylum Hydrogenedentota; class Hydrogenedentia; order Hydrogenedentales; family SLHB01; genus JABWCD01. The sequence goes on from CALEZK010000451.1 coordinate 8,983, forward strand.
GAAGACCAGTGGGTGGCGCCGTGGGTTCGCAACGAACTGGCGCCCGGAGGGAAGTTTGACGCGGCCGATCGCATCGATGTTCCGAGCACGGGTGGGATTGTGCAGTCGCCGCGCAGCGCCTACTTTACCGCCGCGCGCAATTGGATTGCCGCGACAGACACCAGCACCAAGGAAACGGTGTACGCCGTTTTCGATTGCGATGAGACGCATGCTTTCCTTGCCCTGCGCGACCAAATGGAAACGTACTGCGGATATCAGACGGCGTTTATTCCGCGCCTGATGAAAAAGAGCGACACTTGGGAAACGACGTATCGCGTAAACGCTGTTCGCGGGCTTACGCACGTCAGCTTCGCGAGCGACGAACTCGCGGCACAACTTGATTACGCAGATGGAAAACTGACGCTGGTAATCGCTCCAACCAAGACGATGCCAAATGTTACGCTTCAGGCCAGCGTGCTGGCTTCGAACGAGCGCGTGTGGCGATTGCCTGCGCAAAAATTCTCGATGGAACCGGGCAAGAACGTGCGTTGCACCTACGAATGGGAGTCTCCCGGCGACGGCGCGTATGATTTTCTCGCGAAACTTACCGTGGATGGCAAAGATTTTCTACTCGGCACAGACACGGGATCGCCGCATGGCGGCATTGACACCCAGTTTGTAACGGGTGAACCTGCCGCAGTGGAGTTTGCGGCGTGGACTGACGCGCCGTTCGCGCTTGATCGCGGTAAGCGACCGCTGCGCCGCACGCTGGCCGCAACCGGCGCGGCGAAAGTGTGGTTTGAGAATTCGCTCGAAAAGGTGTTTCCGGAAGATGACCCGGAGCCGTCCGGACAGACACAACCCCTCGCGCGGATCGCGCTCGCAAAGAATGAGAGCGAATCGCTGCAAATCGTATTTAGACCTGAAACGGCAGCACTTGATGCGCTGTCCCTCAGCGTTAGTGACCTTACCGAGAAAACTTCCGGGGCGACACTTTCTGCCGAGAACATCGCGCTGCATCGCGTGACGTTTTATCCGGTTCGCGTGCCCACCCATTACGAAGGTCCAACCGGGCTATGGCCGGATCCGTTAACGCCGTATGCGCCCGCGCGCGCAGAAGCGGGCCGCTGCGCGCCGTATTGGATCACCGTGTACGCACCGGCAGACGCGGCGCCGGGCGTGTATGAGGGAATCATTACCGCCAGCGCGACGGGCGTTGAACCGTGGCAATTCACGCTGCGCGTGGAGGTGTTTGATTTCGCGCTGCCTACAACGCCCGCGTTGAAAACGGATTTCGGTTTCTGGCCGGAGAATGCGCTCTCGATGTCGCAACGGTTCGGATACAAGGGTTCGGCGGAACAATTGAATGCCGCCTATCAGGCCAATGCGATCAAACACCGCGTTACGTTGCGGACCCTCGCACAGTTGCCTTCCGAAAGCGCTGATTATGCCGCCAGCTTGAAAGCATTCGAACCAAAACTCAAGCGATTGCTTGCACAGGGGACGGCGACGATAAGCGTTCCCGCGTCGCTGCTCGATACACCTGAGCAGTTGAGAATGGCAAACGCATTTGTGAAAGAGCAGGGATTGGTTGGCCGCGCGTTCTGTCAGATCGCGGATGAACCTGAACGGCCGGCGTGGCAACGATTGTTCGATACGATGACGAAGTGGCGCGCTGAAGCTCCCGACATTCCTCTGATGCTCACGACATATGGGATGCAACCGTTCTTTCATGAGGCAGCGTCGATTTGGGCGGTGCATACACCCTTAATGGATACGCTCAACAACAAGGCCGTGTTGGATCACATCACGTCGGAAGACGGGGAAGTGTGGTGGTACGTAAACCATACGCCGCCGCGGCCCTACGCAAATTTCTTTATCGATTTTGCGGGCGTCGAGCATCGCACGCTTTTCTGGCAGACGTGGGCGCTGGGCATCAAGGGCATGCATTATTGGAATGTGAACTACTCCGAGGGTGGCGTAAACCCCTTGATCAATCAACTCGACGTCACACCCGCGAATGGCGACGGTTTCCTTATCTATCCTGGACCAGAGGGGCCGGTGAATTCGGTGCGCTGGGAAATCGTTCGCGATGGCATTGAAGACTATGACTATCTGGTTTTGTTCCGGCAGCTCATGAAGAAAGCGGAGCAGGCGAACAACCGCGCGCTGCTCGCGAAGGTGCAGGAGGCGTACAACCTCAAAGACGTTGTGCCGGACCTCGTGACGTTCCCGCGCGATCCGAATGTCTTGACCGCAAAACGCGAGGCCATCGCGCGGGCGATTGTGATGCTTCAGGGTGCGCTTGGGAAATAGCGGCCGAGAAGAAGACTAGGCGCAGCGAATCGCCATGGTGAGCCGGCTGATGCAGATAAGCTCATCGGCATCATTGCACACGCGAATTTCCCAAACGTGGGTTGACTTGCCAATGTGAATGGGGCGGGCCGTGCCGATTACGTGACCCGAGTTTGCGGAACGAACGTGGTTGGCGTTTACGTCAAGGCCAACGCACCGGCAGGTTTCCGGATCGACGAGCAAGTACGAACCCATGCTGCCAAGCGATTCCGCCAAGACAACACTCGCACCGCCGTGCAACAACCCCGCGGGCTGCGCGGTTCGGTTATCCACAGGCATTTTCGCGCTGAGGAAATCGGCGCCAATCTCGGTGAAGTGAATGCCCAGCACTTCATGAATCGTTCCAACGGCCAGCGCATTCAATTGCGCCAACGAGTATTGCGTATACCATATGGATTTGCCGTCAGTGTTTGCTGCCATGGTTTAACGCCTCGAAACAAAGTAACGGTTGCCGCCGACGTCAATCGCAACCCCGCGCAAGTCTACATCTATAAGACGCGCCTGCGTTGATGGGATGTTCTCGCCAACGTAGACCTTCTGCATATTGATAAGCGCAGACGCGCGCGGATTGCGCGAGTTGGGAATGCCTACGATATTTATCTTCAGTTGGGGAAGCCCCAGTCGTACGCGATCCGTTTCGGTGAGAATAGGCAGCCGGTCGAAATCGACGTTGCCTTTCTCGGCCATGGTGGTGGTCTTTGCGACAACCGGCACATCGGGTGCAATCGGGAGTTCGGGTAGCGGTACCGCGGGTTGCTGTTCTTCTTCCACCGGTATAGGGCGCTCTACTGGCTCCGGCTTCTTCGTTTCGGGTTTCGGCATCTCGACACTTGGTGCGGCTGCGCGCGCCACCTGAAGCGATTTGGATGGCTCTGCTTCAGACTCTTGATCGGCTTCCGCTGGTAGCTCGTCGTCAATGGGTGCGACGGGAGTAACGATGGTTTGCACGCTGGTGGTCTTCGTTGGGGACTTCGGAGCCGATGCGACTTCCAACGGTGGATCTCGCCGCCAGTACATTGTCGTCACCGTAACCGCACCTGCCGCAATTCCGGAAACCAGTAACAAACCGAAGAGGGCGATTCCGATGGTCTTGACCGACGTGCCAGCTCTTTCGCGCTCTGGCCCGAGGGCAAGTTCCGGTTCGAGTGTTATCTCACGAACTGAAGGTGCAGAAGGCTGATCGCGGGAGGCTTTCTCTTGCTCCAGTTTTCGGAGTGCGTCGAGTATTGAGCTCATGGTGAAACACCGCCCGCGCTTTCGTCAGCGGGTACCAGCGGTAAACCGCCAGTCCATGCCGGGGCCTCGTCGGCAGGTGCCGGAGCGGGTTCCTGCGCGGCTGGAGTCATTGGAACAGACGGTATCGATTCAGCCGGCGCTGCAGGCGCGGCATCC
>CALEZK010000452.1 GCA_937928585.1 uncultured bacterium
CGCTGCACGCATGAACCCATATCGGCGATGCCGCTAGCGGCGTTGAGGGCGGGGAAAAACGCGCGAGAAGCGGCCTGTGTCTTGGCGAGAGGGCCAGCCATGCTTTCGCTGGGGGTGCGGCAAGCGTCGTCGCGATGTCATAGAGGAACTGATTCATGGGCGCTAATCGTAGCCGCATGCGCGGCGAGAATCGAGCATTGCGCCAAAAGAATCGGGCGGCCCTTCATGGGAAGGGCCGCCCGAGGTGGTTCGTGCGAATCGACTAGTATTCGGTCGAGGCTTCGAAGAAGCGCGCGCCCGTTGGGTCGATGATGTCCGTCGTGACGAAGATCAGCAGGCTTGTCTGCTCGATCGACGCCGATTTACCGCGGAACAGGAAGCCGATCACCGGTATATCGGCGATATACGGCAACTTGCGCGTGCTGCGCTCCGTACGGTCGCTGATGAGACCGCCCAAGACCAGTGTGTCGCCGTCGTGAACGATGACGTTGGTCCAGACCGCCTGAATCGACACGCGCGGGAAGCGGATGTCCGCGTTCAGTTCTTCGCCGTTCACGATGGTGCGCTGTTGGAACGCATCTTCACCGACACGCGAGGTGACCTGCGGGTTCAGCCAGAGGCGAACCTGGTTACCGCCGCTGATCTGCGGGGTCACCGAGAGCGTGATACCGAAGGTGAACTGCTCGAAGAAGAGCTGCTGCGCCGCGGCCACGGTGCCCGTGCCGCCAAACGCGCTATCGCTGGTAAACAGCAAGCTCACCGCCTGGGTGTTGAACGTCTGCGTCAGAATGTCTGCGATGACCGCGGGCTTGCGGTTCATCGTGGTGACGCGCGGCGCGCTCAACAATTCCGTTTCCGCGAGACTGTTCAGGTAATCCAGCACTACGCTGACGCGATCGCCATCACCGTTGTCGAGAATGACGCCGGTAAGATTGAAGTCGCCCGCGGGGCCGGGGTTGGTTACCGCTTCGATGATAGAAGAAGTAACGGTGTTGTTGAACACGCTGGTGCCGTCGGGCTTGGTGTAGAAGGGAATGCTTTCGTTCACACCGTCGCCGTTGATATCCGCGGAGTATGTTTCGCCGCCGTCGGTCTCGCCACCATCACCGTCGGTTTCACCTTCATCAAGCGACGGAATCGGCCGCGGACGGTCGTTTACATCGCTCATGTTGATGTTCCACTCAAAGCCGATCTTGTCGAGATCGGACACCTGTACTGTAATGAACTTCGATTCGATGCTCACCTGCTTGGGCGTCACGTCGACGTTTGCGATCATTTCTTCCAGCAGATCGAGATATGTCGGCGTCGAGCGCACCATAAGCTGGTTGATCGTCGGGTTATAGATCATCCAGGAGAGTACTTCACCCGTATATGGCTCGATAACAGGAGGAATGGCGTTCTCAAGCACGGTCAAGACTTCTGCTTGACCTTGGAATCCGCCTAAACCGCTGCTTGCGCCAAGGTTTGATCCCCCTTGCTGGTTGCCAAACTGGCCCCCCTGACCCTGCTGATTGAAACCGCCTCCCTGACCTCCAGCCGTACCGCCGCCGCGGGTACCACTCAAACCGGTACCGGCTTCACTGATTCCGATAACCGCTGGTGTTTCACCAACTGCTTCGTCGTTGATTGACGTAAAGAGCTGCGAGATGTTGGAGATCTGAATGTTCTGCTGACCACCTCCGCCGAGGCCGCCGCCACCACCAAGGCCGCCACCGCCCAAGCCGCCACCACCGAGGCCGCCGCCGCCGAGACCGCCGCCACCACCGAGGCCACCGCCGCCGCCAAGGCCGCCACCGCCGAGACCGCCGCCACCACCGAGGCCGCCGCCGCCACCGAGGCCGCCGCCGCCGCCGAGACCGCCGCCGGCACCAGTCTGCTGGCGACCGCCGGGATTAATTACGACGATCTTGAATAGCGTTTCTGCGCCGGCGTTGCGAAGTTCGTATATGCGGGTTTCAAGGTCTTCGAACGTTTCGGTGCGAATCTTTTCTGCCGTGCTGATCCAGAGGAATCCCGGCTGAATGCTATAGGAAAGGTTTAAGGGACGAAGGAGTGCCTTCATTGCATCGCGCAGAGGCACATTATCGAGCTTGATATAGGGAACGTAGCCATCCGTTGCCTGTTCACCAGTCAGATTGGTTCCGCCAGGACCAGTTGTGCCCGGCTGACCAACTGGGCCGCGAAGGTTTGCCAAACCGGGTTGAACCGGTTGTGCTGCTGCGGGAGGCAATCCTGTGACGCCCGGCGGAGCGCCGGGTGTCGTGAACGGAGCGCCGGGGGCTCCAGGGGCACCGGGCGTACCGGCTGCGGCGGTTGCCGCGGCGGCTCGGCGCGGCGCCACTACGCGCGCGTCGATTACGATGTTAATCCCAAGATAGTCGGCAATGAACTCGACAATCCCACTCACGTGTTGGTCGGTGAATTCAATGGACACCGGAGAATCAAGGGCCACCTCGATCTCGGAGACTTCACGCTCTTCCGTGTATTGTTCTTCGTCCACGGGCACATATAGCGGGGGTTCTTTAATGCCGCGTGCATCCGCGCCTTCAGGAAGGTTTTTCGTCTTCTCAATACCTTGCCGAATCTTGGCGCGGTCGATCTCCCGCTCTTTCTCATCGCGGCCTTGCTGTTCGCCATAGGAGCCAATGGTTGCGTCCGCGAGGAGACGCTGCGCAGTCTGGTTATTCGGATCGATCAGAAGCACTTGCTCGAAGAGCTTTTTCGCCCGTTCGAAGCGTTTGTTCTCAAGATAGTACTCACCCTCAGTGATGAGTTGCTTGGTACGCTCGTACTTGACGTCTTCTGCAGACTTGGGCACAGAGCCATCTTCCGCGCTCGGGATGGTTTCCGGGTCAAACGTGTCGAAGGTTTGGACCGCAGCCGGCTGATCGCCTGAGGTGACCATATGAATCTTGCCTTCAGCCTTCTTGAGCATCTTTTGGGCTTCTTCATGGTCCGGCTCAAGCGCCAAGGCGCGCGTGAACGCACTGTGGGCCTCGCGATACATCTCGTTGCTATACAACGAGACCCCTTCGCGGTACAACGCCTCCGCCTGAGACAGGCCCGCCTGCGCGGACGCCGATCCGGCATCTGGGCCTGGTTGTTGCCCCTGCGCGGAAATCGGTACAAAGCCCGATCCCGCCAACAGTAGCGCCACAATAAGGCTGGTGGCGGTGGTCAACCGCTTCAACCGGTTACACATGCGCATCTCTACCCTCCCGCAAATTGTCACGAGTATAATCGAACTCGTTCCCACACACAATGGTTTTGGTCATTTTATGTTCCGGGCATCGTTAACGTGAACGTTTTATCATGCCCGGTCGAATAGATCGTAACCGTATTGTTCACGGCATCGATTTCCATCACTTTATAACTCTCGAAGGATTCGCCCTCGGCGTAGCGCTTGGGTCGACCGCTTACCTTGGTTGTAAGTTCCGCGCGGTACGATCCGTCATTCCACTTGATAATTTTGCTCAACGTTACGTCGATTTTCTCTTCCGTCGTTTCGCCCCGCGCGCCGGTTGTCACTACAATCCCATAGATCGTAAATGGATTCTGGCGGATCAGCGGCCGGAAATCCTCGGCGCGCGGCAGGCCGGGACGCGGATCGGGTAATGGAACATTGCCGGCAGTTATCGGCGCGTTAGGCGCTGCTGCGGGAGCCCCGCCCGGCCTTGGCGCCGGGGCTTTTGGCGGCGTAGCGGCCGCAGCCACCGTTTCGGACTCAATAATAGCGTTGATGTCCGGTGGATTGATAATCACAACATAAGCACGAAATAACAACACAGCCAGCAGTACGAAAAGAAACATTTTTTCCTTCTGGTTCCACATCCAGAAGCCAGCTTTTCGCAATTTAGATACGATGTCGTTCATTACCTGATACTCCGGCGATCAAACGCCGATCGAATTAAAACGGCCATAGTTTTTGCCAGAAGCTCTCTTCAGGTTTGCTGGCCTCTCCTCCGCCCGCGCTGCCGGATGAATTCCGCGCTGAGGCAGCGCGCATAGCCTGTATCTGCGCAAGGCGATTGCCCGATATTCCGGAAAGAGCTGCATCACCAGAAGCTGCACCGCCTGGCGCCGACGCTGCATCACCTGCTGCCTGCCCACTGGCAGGCTTCGGTTTGTAGTCATACTCGTCGAATCGGAAAGTCATGTCGATCTTGAGCCACGGATCTTGGGATGCACGAAGCGCCGTATTTCTAATACTGAAACCCTGAATCGTTATGGTCATCGTATCGTCATTCTGCAGTTTTTCGACTAACTTGCAGAAACCTGACATCGTCATCCACATGGAAACGCCCACGGGGTAACTCTTGAATCCATCCGCTTCCTTTGGCGTCCACACGTGCAAATCGTCAATTCCACCCACCTCGGAATCGAGTAAAAGGCGCATCACAGACGCGCCAAACTGAATATTGGTCGACCAATACATGACTTCGATTGGATGCACGGTCTTGCCGCCGAGTGAATCGGGACGAGGCATTCCAAAATACAGGTCAATTCTTGGATTCACATAAATCTGTTTGGTAAGAATCTCTGTGTAAAGCTCGCCCACAATCTTCTGGGCCTGTCTTGCGTAGTGCGACTTGAGAACGCGGGTTTCTGGTATCGGGTCGATTTGCTTGAATGCCCCAATCGAGAACTGTCGCGCGCGCTGTTCGAGCGCTTCTTCCCACGGCTGAATCTTTGCCTTCACCTCGGCAACTTCCGCATCCGGCTTGTTGGTCGGAAACGTACGCTTTAGCGTTGATAATTTCGTATTGAGGTCCTTCAAAAACTGCTTGTCTTCCGCGAGTTTCTCCAACGTCGGCTTAAAGTAAAACTGGTAGCCGGCACCTGCACCCGCGGCAAGCAGCAACACGACGATTATCGCTATTATCTGTTGTTTGCGCATTTCGCTATTCGATGCTTTCCGC
>CALEZK010000453.1 GCA_937928585.1 uncultured bacterium
CACGAGTCGATCTTGCCTTGTACTGGAAGGGAAAAGACGGCAATCCACACCTGACTTTCGAAAACGTCACCGATGAGGCTAAACGTGACGACAGTTCCATCGCGTTTCTCTGCAACGCTGGCATTTTCAATCCCGATATGAACCCAGTTGGTTTACATATCGAAAACGGGAAAACGCTTGTACCCATTAACAGGAACACCGGCGAAGGAAACTTCTACTTGCTACCGAACGGGGTTTTCTTTGTCAATCAGACAGGTGCCCACGTTATGGAAACTGCCAACGTAACAGACGACCTACTCAAAGGCATGAAGCTCGCCACGCAATCGGGCCCGATCCTCGTAAGCGACGGCGCTATTAATTCTCAGTTCGCCGAAGATTCTAGCAATCGCAAACTCCGCAGTGGCGTGGGTGTTTATGCAAATGGAACGACGCATTTTGTTATTTCAAAGGGCGAGGTAACTTTCTACGATTTCGCATCGTTTTTCCGGGACCGGCTAGCCTGTGCAAACGCACTTTACCTGGACGGCGCTATCTCGAGGTTTCACGTTCCTGACACGCTCGAACAACGACCTGCGGAATCCGGCTTTGCTGGCATTCTCGTCGCCAAGACTAACCCCCAAAACTAATATCCACAAACCGCGCTGCATTCGCAGGCTCCGGTTTGTTTGCCCAGGCGCGTACCGATCCTGGCCCCTTGTACAGGCGAACACCTTTGATCATTACTTCCGACGCGCCATCAGGAATCACAGATTCCGCCTTGTGGCCGCCCAACTGAAAGTATGCCGTGCCCCCTTTGACTTCAGGCGTAAACCGGAGCCGAATATCGTATACACCATCAACTTCCACATGCGTCTTCCAAAATCCGCCTGCGCCATAACCAGCCGCTTCCCCCCCGCGCATATCTTGCAAAGTCAGATAAACGGGGTTCGCGCTCGTATTTCCGATGATAATAGCGGGAGGTTCATACCCACGCGTGGCGCTCACATCGGCGAACCAGGCTTCGTAGTCAAGTCGAAGTTGCGCGACAATTTCCGGATTCTCGCGCGATACATCCCGCTCTTCCGCAGAATCGGATTCCAAATCGTACAACTCAACCCCATTGACTAATTTATAACGCGCGTTCCGAACGCACGCGTTGTTATACGGTTCCGGAGAATCTCCCCTGTGCCACTGAAAGTACAAATTGCGCTCGGGCAAGTTCGCCGGCGAACCCGGTTCAAGAAGCGTTCTCTGCAAGCTGACTCCGTCAAAATCCGGGCGCCGCGCTGGCGATATGCCACACAGTCCAAGTAATGTCGGCGCCATGTCGATATGCGCGCTCAACGTGTCGCAATCCGTGCCCGCCGCAAATTTCCCCGGCCACCGCGCAAGAAATGGAACGCGCAACCCACCCTGATACACCGTTCCTTTGTGACCGCGCATGCCCGCGTTAAATCGCGGCGCGTCCGGCATTCCCTGCGCGCCATTGTCCGTTGTGAAAATAAATATGGTGTTCTCGCGCAGCCCAAGTCGATCCGTAGCGTCCATCACCCGCCCAACATTTTCGTCCAGGTTCACTATCATCCCATATAACTTGGCACCGCGCGGATCGAGCCCCATATCAAGATAGGGTTGCGCATACTTCTCATCGACAATTAAAGGGGAGTGCGGCGCGTTCGTCGGAAGATACAGAAAGAATGGCCTGTCTTTGTGGCGTTCCATGAAGCCAATGGCCTCCGACGCAAAAATGTCGGTGCAGTAACCTTCAAATGGCTGGAGCACCCCATCCTTAACCAAAACTGGATTGAAGTATCCGCCGCTCTCAGGACGGTCGGAAGGTTGCCCAAGTCCGCCGCCAAAGTGCACCACCGATTCCTGAAATCCCTTGTCG
>CALEZK010000454.1 GCA_937928585.1 uncultured bacterium
GTCAAGAAGGGCGTATTGACGCCCGAAGAAATCACCCGGTACAAAGCGCGCGCGAGAGAACTTGCCACGGGCGCTATCCCCGCCGGATTCGAGCGCATGCTCGTGCGCGATGTGCGCGTTGCCAAAGGCGAAGTCACCGTCGAAGATCCAGAACTGGGCATGTGGAAGTTGCTCCAGCCGGATTGGTACGACCCGACTTTTGAACCCTACCCGGCCACGCCTGCAATTCTCGATGTCGTGGAAGGACTCGTCGGTCCGGATATCAAAGCCTTCCTGACGATGATGATTTACAAACCGCCAGGTATTCAGGCGGATCATCCTTTTCACCAGGATTCATTCTATTTCGCGTTCGGTCCGCACAACCTTATCTTGGGTTCGTGGGTCGCGCTTGACGCAACCGACGTCGAGAATGGGACACTGGTCGTAATCCCCGGTTCGCATAAGCACGCGCTGATTGATCACGACACGCCGCGTGGTGATCTCGTGAACTTCGGCGTCTTTGGCGCGGTCGGTTACGAAGGCGCACAACCAAACGAGGTTGCCCTGAATCTCGAACCGGGAGACGGCGCTTTTTTCCATTCACGGCTGCTACATCGCACCGGCCCAAACATCAGCACGCGCCATCGCCGCGTCATGACCGTGCACTACGCCAGCGCACAGTGCAAAACCGAAGGCGGCGTGCTGCCGCAACTCAAGTTTCGCCTCGTCCGCGGACAAGAATACGAGGGCTGCATCTAAGCCCAAGGGGACTGCCACCGCGCGAAGCAAAGGTGGCTGTCCCCGCCTCTCGTAACGTTCATATCCGCGTAAAGCAAACGTGGAACCCTGCGGACACCCCAGCGCACTTGATTTTTGCCATCCACACCCGCAAACTCCTTCAAGGTGCAAGATTCATTTCCGGGGGAGAAGTTGATTGTCGGAAGCATTGACTCGTGAACAGATCTCCTGGCGGTGGCGAATCCTCATATCCACATACTTGGGCTATGCCGGCTATTACCTCTGCCGAAAGGTCTATGGCCTTGTAAAAACGTCCCTGGACGACCAGTTTCATTGGGGACTGGATTACATCGGCTATGTTTGGGCCGCCTACCTGTTCGCCTACATGATCGGCCAATTCCTGAACGGTCTCATCGGACGTAAATGGGGACCGCGCGTGCTGCTGCTCGGCGGATTAGGGCAGTCGATCCTCTGTAACTTTGTCTTTGGCGCCACCAGTTCGTACTCGGTCTTCATGTCGTTCATGATTCTAAACGGTTTGCTGCAGGCAACCGGCTGGCCCGGCTCGGTCGGCGCTGTCTCGCAGTGGATACGACCGCACGAGCGCGGCGTGATCATGGGCGGTTGGGGAACGAGCTATATCTTTGGAAACATCGTCACCAAGACAGTCGGTTCGTCGCTCCTGAATCCGTCCATTGCAACCATGGTCACCGGCTGGACC
>CALEZK010000455.1 GCA_937928585.1 uncultured bacterium
TCTGCGCGGTGGCGGGCGCTTGTTCGAACGCATGTTGCAAGTGTGGTGGTAGTTTATCAAGATGAAAATCTTCGCCCGCGATGAAACCGATTTCTCGCATGCGGGAGAGGATGGCTGCATCGTCTGGGTGGGGCGGATGTACGCGCAAGAGTTGCGCGGCATGATGAAAATATGCGCGAGCGGATAGTTTGTCTGGGTCGCGGAATAGCGTTGGAAAGGGTCGAGCCGGTTTATCGCCGGAATTCGGTTTGGGCGAACTTGTCCACTCTGAAAGTGTTGTTATGGTAAAGCCAACTTGAAGTTGTCGTACGGACTTGATGTCTTCGCGACCATTGGTTTGGATGCGGCCGATGATCCATGCGTGCGGTGTGGGAGAATCGATGCATGACAAATCTTTGGGCAGCGAGCCTTGCCAGTTTGGTGGGGCGACGACAATGTTTCTTGGGGCAGATCCCGTGGTGCGTTTGCCGGGAGCGGCGAAGACTTCCGTCCACATATCGAGAAACTGAAGTAGAAAGTAACGATCGCCCATATCGGGGATGGAGACGACCATGGGTTCGCGCGAGAGATCGAGCCATGCGGAGGAGTAGAGGGTGTCGAAATTTGGACGGATGACAGCTTTGAATCCTGGTTTTGGGAAGAAGCGCATGTGATTGAGTTTATTCGCGGGGCCCAGGCCCATGGCACTGATGGGGATGGTCATGGTGCGTCGCGTTTTGTCCATGATCATTAAGGGGTAGGTGTAGAGGTAGGCGTCGACGGCGATTTCGTTCGCGGTGGCGGTATCGATTGGATCGATAACTCGAGCGTGGGCGTGCGGTGTCAGTGCGGTTGCGGCAATTATGATTCTTAGGAAGGGCGTTATGAATCTTGTCATGAATTGGCTCCGCGTGTTTAGGTGTATTTGTAACGCGCAGGGTAGCAGCGAACATTCCGTGCGCATTAACGTATCGTTGGGGCGTGTCTTGATTGGGTATCGCTGGGATTGTGATACTGCATGCTTGCCTTTCAACTTGGGAGCGGGTTTTCAATGTATTCATATGGGGAAATGAAGGATGTGCGCGTGCCGTGGTGGCCGACGGTGATTTGCGCGTCGTTGGCGGGCGGCATGGGCTGGGGAATTCGCGGTCAGTATGGGCACGAGACCGGCGCAATGATTGCGGGGGCGCTGGTGTGTCTGGTTATTGGGTTGACGCTTTGCAGGAACGCGGGTTCGTTGGCGGTTGCGCGCGCGGTTGCGTTGGGCACGGTGGCGATGGGTTTTGGCGGGTCGGAGACGTATGGCCAGACGATTGGATTGACGAAAGACGCGGACTTTGTCGGCAACTGGGGCGTGCTTGCGTGGGGCATGCTGGGGCTTGCGATAAAGGGCGGTGTTTGGATTGGTTTTTGCGGGCTTCTGCTGGGTATGGGACTTGGGGGGAAGCGGTATCGGGCGATTGAAATGTTCTGCCTGATGATCGGAGCGCTTTTCGCGTATGCGCTTGGAGTGTATTTCTTGAACATGCCGCACGATCTTGAGGCGCGTCAACTCCCGCGGCTTTATTTTTCCGCGACGTGGGACCTTCAACCGAACAAGGCCGACCTGCGTCCACGCGTGGAAGTGTGGGGAGGGATTTGGTTTGCGCTGCTCTTTGTGATGGCGTATGCGGGCGCGCTTCGGAAAGATGGGCTTGCCTGGCGTTTAGGGTTGTGGGGGATTCTCGGGGGCGCGCTTGGATTTCCGATTGGACAGTGCATTCAGGCTTATCACGGTTGGAACGTGGAACTATTTGACGAGGGCCTGTGGAAGATCGTGAATTGGTGGAACTTCATGGAGACGACATTTGGGTTGGTAATGGGCGCTTTGTTGGGCTTGGGCGCGTGGCTTCATCGGAAGCGCATTCAGCCGGTGGAGTATGAAGGGGAGCTGGCGAACTTTGCGCCATTGGAGTGGGGCCTCGTTATCGTGCACTGCGCGTTGCTCATTTTGTCGGAGTTTGTGATTCCTTTTCCGATTATTGGATGGGCTTATGACATGGGGCTTGTGATGGGGGTGATTCCGCTTGCGGCGATTGTGGGAGGGCGTTGGTGGCCTTATCTCGCGATTTTGCCGGTGACGTTGATGCCGATCGTTGGGAAGACGGTTCGCAACCTTGCGTATGAGAACGAGGAAGTTTCGCGGTTGATTGGATGGTCAGTTTACATCGTGATTCCGATGGCTTTGGCGATTGGGTTGGCGATTTGGTATCAGCGAAAGGGGCGCGCGGGACAAACGGGCACGGCGTTTGCGCGCGGCGCGCTGCTGTTTTGCACGTGGATCTATTTCACGCTTAATTTCGCTTTCTTTAATTTCCCCTGGCCGTGGGAGACTTGGACAGGACGCACGCCGAATGCGATGGTGTATGTGGTGTGTGTAGTGGCGCTGACGGCGTTGGCGTTGTTTTGGGGGAAGGGCGAGCGATCGCGAGCGGCGTGACGCGGTGCGCGGGTAGACAGGCTCTACCTATTTACCTTTGTGCAGGGCGACCCAAGGCACGGCGTGCCACGTCGGCGACGTAGTCGCGCGGGTCTCGTTTGTCTTCCAAAGCGGATGTGAATGCGGCGATGATCGCGTCATTCTTGGGATTCCATTGTTCCAAGAGTTGGGCGGCGGCCAAGCGCACGAAGAACGAATCCTCATTCATTGCAGCAAGAGCGAACGATTCGATGTGATCATGCTTGCCCATTGCAAGAAGCGCACGGGCTGCGCCGAGTTTGACCGTGGACGAGGTGTTATTCATCGCGTTCAGAAGGGCGCTTAGGGTGTTTTCGTTGGCGACGTTTGGGTTGCTGAGTCCTACTGCAGCCCAATAGGCAACGCTTGGGTTTGTGTCGCCAAGGCCTTGTAGCAAAACATCCGTCGGCGGGTTCTCGAATAGACCGATAGTTCGCATCGCCTTTGCGCGAGCGATTTCGTTGGGGGCGTTTAGTTGTTCGAGCCAGAGTTGCAGCTTTTTGCCGAAGATAGACTTGGTTGAGGCGTCCGGGTGGCGGTATGGCGCGCGCGATGCGGCCAGGTTAGGTTTTTGCGCAGCCGGCACCCAATGCTGCAGCTCCGTTTCGGGTATGAAGCCGAGGTCCTCGGCATTTTCCATCCAGCTATCCAGCGCTTCGCGCAGACGACTCAGTTGGGGGGCGTGCGCAGGCGAATCGACGAGGTTGTGCAGTTCGAAGGGATCTGATTCGGTGTCGTACAACTCTTCCAGCGGCTTTTTTTCGCGGAAGAACAAACGTTGGGTCTCATTCAGATCACCACTTTCGAAGCGCGCGCGCATTTCCTTCATTACCGGCCAGCTTTCGCAATAGGAGATGTATCCGGGGAAGCCTTTTTCCGGTTCGTAGTTGCGAATGTACTTGTAACGCTTGTCGCGGACTGCGCGAATGATGTCGTAGCGTTCGTCCATGCGGTCGCGCGCGGCGAAGATGTAATCGCGATCACTTGAGGCGCGATTGCCAAGGAAGGCGTTGCCTTGCATGTGATCTGGTGCTTTTATGCCGGCAATGTTCAGTACCGTGGGGGCAAAATCGACAAAGCTGATCAAGGAATCCGAAACGGAACCGGCATCGAGCATGCCTGGCCAACGCACGATGAGCGGCACGTGTAAACCGGAGTCGTACATCCAACGTTTTGCGCGGGGCAGGCCGGCGCCGTGATCGCTGAAGAAGAAGACGACGGTATTTTCCGCGAGGCCGTCTTCCTCAAGTTGCTTGAGGATGTCACCAACCCACACATCCATTGCTGCGATCAGGTTTTGGTAGTGGGCCCAGTGTTTGCGGACGACTTCCGTGTCGGGATAATACGGCGGGAGCTTCGCGTTAGCGGGATCGTGGAGTCCGCCGGGAATTCGATTGGCGAGATCCGCTGGGAGGCTCGTCAGGTTGCCGATTTGCGATTCGTGCGTTACGGTGGAATTGAATACGGCGAAGAACGGTTGCTCGGGATTGGTCCGATTACGCCAATGTGCTGTTTTGCTGTTGTCGTTCCATGCGTCTTCTGGCACTGGAAACTGATAATCGGTCTTGACGTTGTTTGTGCAGTAGTAGCCCGCTTCGCGGAGGTACGCGGGAAAACACCGGATGCTTTCCGGAGGCGGGTTGTTGCAACGCATGTGGCAGGTGCCGAGCGTCGTGGGGTACATGCCGGTGATGAGGCAGGAGCGGCTGGGGGCACATACGGCGGCGACGGTAAAGGTTCGGGTGTAACGCATGCCTTCTGTTGCGAGTTGATCGATGTTTGGGGTGCGCGCCTGGGGAGCGCCGTAGCAGCCGAGGTGCGCGCTCATGTCTTCGCAGGTTATCCAGAGAATGTTGGGTTGCGATCCGCGAGCGGAAATGGCGGACTGCGTTGCGCACGACGCTGCTCCGGCAGCGAGCGCGCCAAGGAAGCCTCTGCGACTGGTGGTTATCATGATACCTCACAGCATGCGGGGATCGGCACGTCAAACAGGGCTGCCTTGCGCGGATCCATGGGTCGTAGATCGCATCCGCGTTCGGCGCTGTGTATCAGCAATTCACCGAAAGCGAACTCGAGGGGGATTGATACATCACCGCAGCAGACCGCGGGGCAAACCCAGTGTTTCGCTTTCACTTTGGCGTGGCAACAGCGCACGGGGGTGTCGTCGCCGCCTTGCGGGACATGCGCGCAGCCGAGGCGCTCGGCGATTGCGGGGATTCCGTCGAAGATATTTCTCGTTCGCGGGGTTTCGTCCCGCATGTCGATACCAATATGGTCGAGGTAGGGGCGGGGTTGACGTGTTGTTGATGTTTCAATCAGTTCATCTTGCGAGACCGGTACGGTTGAACAGATTAGGCGCGCTCCATCAGGGAAACGAAGCTTGATGAAGCCGGGTTCCGCGTAATCGACTGTAGGCGAATCCTGGCGAATTGTGAGCAGCGCAATGGCGCAGGTTTCATCCACTTTTATGTGTACATGAATTGATTCGGCAGATTCGAGGACGTCTGCCCAGGGGCCCGCGGGTTCCAGGAATGCACTTACAGCGCGCGCTTCCGGTTCCGATAGTAGCGCGGCTTTCAAACAGCGTTGCACTAACGCGAGGACACTAGGATTGAACTTCATTCAAACGACTCCACTGACAAAAGTAACGAGAGTTTTTGCTGTATAGCGGAAAGCGCGCCTGGGTCTCCGCTGGCAAAGTGTGCCGTGGCAGCGCCGTCATACCCGATGGTGTTGAGGGCGCGGGCCACTTTGGGCCAGTTCACATCCCCTTCGCCGGGCGGGCGCCACTCCGACTTGCGCAGGTCATAGTCGCGCACTTGCAGCAGCGCGACGCGATGATCAAGCGTGGTGAGCCAATCCGCGGGATATCCCATGCGCACAGCAATTCCCGTGTCCACGCATGCGCGGACGTAACGCGAGCCAATAGCGTCAATGTAACGCTTGTACTCGAGGGGAGTCTGCAGCAAACCGTTCATTGCCATTTCAACTGCGATGGTTACTTTCAACTTGCGGGCAAGCGGAAGAATCTCGCGCAGATTTTTCTGAGAGCGGTGATAGGCGTCGGCGTATCCGACGCCGGCGTGCATGCGGCCCGGAATGATTGTGAGCACTGCGGCTCCGACACTCGCTGCAAAATGCAGAGCGGCCTCCGCGCGCGCAATCCCGGATGCGGCGATTGCGGCGTTCGGTTCGGAGAGAGGGAAATTCCAGCCGTTGGCGCTGACGGCGTGGATAATTACGTTCGATTGTTCCGCCAATTTGCGAAGTTGGTCGGCGCGTCCGGGGGAATCGGTGACAGGCAAGACCACGCCATTAAAGCCGCACTCGCGCAGCAGGGCGAAACGATCTTCGTCCGCGCGATTGCGCGGGAGCATGTTCCAATGGATCGACGTTTGAAACGGGCGGTGGTTCGCAACCTTGGCGCGGGCCAATTGGGGAAGCGCCGCGCCTGCCAGCGCGGCCTGAAACAAGAAAGTCCGGCGCGAAGCGATCGGTGAATTCATGACGCGAACTCCGGGACGATGGCGTGGCAATTGTTGCACGACAGCTGCTTTTGGGTGGAGTATAAGGACTGGTGGCATGAAGCACAACGATACAAATACTTTCCTCGTTTCGACGATTGTTCGCGGCGCGTTGCCGTGGGAAGCGTCCGCGTATTTTTATCGCGTCACCTTGGACGGCGACGTTGTGCGGTTTGCGCTTCCCGAGGCGCGACTGCGGCACAAGGACCCTAATCCGCGGGGAGGCATGCGCGGGGCGCGGGGTATCGCGGTGTGCGATGAGGATATTTTCATCGCGAACTTCGATACCGTGTTCCGGTTTGACCGAGACCTTCGTCTTGTTGATTCGATGTCGAGCGCGTACTGCGCGGATATTCACGACCTTTGTGTTCACGACGGGCGACTTTGGGCGGCGTCGACGCGCAACGACACGCTGATTGCGTTTGACCGACGCGGTAAGGTGGATGAGATCATCAATTTGCGCGCGCGGCTCGATATGTTTGAACTGGTCGGGGCGTTACCGTCCGCTGTGGATTACCGGGACCCGGAAACCCATGAGCAACGGAGTGCCGACCGGTTGCATGTCAATAGCTTTGCCTTTGATTCGGACGGCGGTGTTCTAGTTTCCGTTGGTCAGTTTCGATGCAATGCACATGCGGAGTCCGCCGTGGTGCAGATTGACCGGCGGGGTATGACGCGGACGCTGCATCGTTCGCGGTCGGCGGCCGTGCCAGCGCATAACATCGTTTTGCGAGCGGATGGCAGCATGTTGCGGGCGGATACAGAAAACGGGGTAGTGGTGGCACTGTATCCGGACCGTCCGGACGATGTCACTGCGATTATCGAGGTGGAGAGCGGATATGTACGCGGGCTCTGCCTTATCGACGATGTGCGGTTTCTGTTGGGCGTTCAGAACGAGATTTGGGTTTGTGATGGCGCGCGTGGCGCGGTGTTGCGGAAGATCTCGATCTCCGCGGATGCGCGCGAATCAGTTCATTCGATTGTTGCGTATGCTTGTTTGTAAGGGATTGAACTGGCAATTTCCTGTTGTCTGGCCATGATATTAGCGAAGTAATCGGAAGTGGTTCTGTCGCGCTTTCAGAGTTCGGTGGTGAGGTTGGTATGCGAACTTGGGCATGCAGTTTAGGTTTGGAACTGTATTGCGCCGTTGGCGCTAGTGCGCGGTTTCGTTTTTTCCTTCGTTCATTGTGACGGGGTTGTGTTTTGATGATGCTCCCCCGTTGGGGGAGTTCTTGCAGGGAATTTTATCCCTGGTGTAACTCGCGAATAGCGAGTTACACCAGGCTGCACGTATTCAGGCCCGTTGGGCCTAAGAAGTTGGTTGTCTCCGTGCGCGCATGAACATTGAACTTGTTGTTTTTGATGTTGGGAGGAGTTGTGTCGAATCGAATAAGGTTGCTTGGCGAGGGGGAGGCGATTCCCTTGGCTTTGTTGTTGCTGGCGGATCCTTCCGAGGAAGAGGTGATGCGGTATGCGGGGGCGGCGCGGATTTTTGTTTGCGAACGTGACGGGGAGCTTGTTGGCGCGTGCGCTTTGTCGGGCGTGGGGCAGTCGGTTTGCGAGATTAAGAACATTGCCGTGGCGGGACCGTTTCAGGGGATGGGGATTGGCGCGTTGTTGTTGCGGCATGTAATTGCGTTTGCGCGGGATGCGGGATTTGCGCGCGTTCAGATTGCCACGGGTAATTCGAGCATCGGGCAGCTTTATCTTTATCAGAAGGTGGGTTTCGAGATGCAGGAGATTGACCGGGATTATTTTGTGAGGACGTATCCGGATGCGATTTTTGAGAACGGGATTCGGTGTCGGCATCGGGTTTTGTTGGCTATGGAATTTGAAGGTGAATGATGTTGGGGTACGTGGGATGGAGACGGAATACGAATTGGGTAATACTGAATACGAGATACGAGATACGAGTTAGGATTAAGAATTACGATTACGATTACGATTACGATTACGAGCACGAGCACGAGCACGAGCAGAGTAGGAAATTTTCGGGGAGAGTTTGTTTTGGTTGAGGGGGGGAGATAGCATAGTTGGGCGTGTTTTTTTTTGCAGCCGAGGGGGGCTGTTTGTTGTGTGAACTTACTTGGTGGAGCGTTCTTGCATGAAAGTTACAGGTAGCGTCTTTGTTGTGAGTGGCGGGGCTTCAGGGCTTGGGGAGGCGGTTTGCCGGGAGTTGGTTGGCGCGGGCGGCAAGGTGGTTGTCGCGGACATGAATGTTGAGGGGGGCAAACGGGTTGCCGCGGATCTTGGCGGTAGTGCGACGTTTTTGCAGACGGACGTTACGAACGAAGGGCAGGTCGAGGCGGCGGTGAAGTTGGCCGTGGAGAGCTTTGGCGGTTTGCATGGCGCGATTAGCTGTGCGGGAGTGGGGATGGCGATGCGCATCGTCTCGAAGATGGGGCCACACCCGCTGGATGTATTCAAGACGGTTTTGGACATCAACCTTATCGGAACGTTTAACGTCATGCGGTTTGCGGCGAACGTCATGTCCCAGAATTCGCCGAACGAAACTGGTGAACGCGGGGTGTTGATCAATACTGCGTCGGTGGCGGCGTTTGACGGGCAGATTGGTCAGATTGCGTACTCGGCGTCGAAGGCGGCAATTGTTGGCATGACGTTGCCGGTTGCGCGCGATCTTGCGAAGATGGGGATACGTTGCGTCACGATTGCGCCGGGCCTGTTCGATACGCCGTTGATGGCGATGCTGCCGGAAGAGGTGAAAAAGGCGCTTGGGGAATCCGTACCGTTTCCGAATCGGCTGGGCGAGCCTGCGGAGTTCGCCGCGCTTGCGAAACATATTGTGGAGAACCCGATGTTGAACGGGGAGACGATTCGCCTGGACGGGGCGCTGCGGATGGCGCCGAAGTAAGGGGTGACCTTAGGCGGGTCGGTCGTCGAGAACAAATTGCTTGGCTGGGGTGTTACCTTTCCAGTTGATAGGTTTCCGTGTTGCTGCGCGCTTTCAGCGCGGGGCCTTTAGGGTGGTGACGTTTTCCAGGGGCGGATGCCCCTGGCAAGGGTTGCGATGCGCCTTTGGCGCGGAAAACGGTTGTGTTTTCGGAGCATGCGGATTTAGTTGGTGCTCGTGCTGAGATGATTGCCTGTGATTCGTTTCATCAGATCGGGTATCACAGGATAGACAGGAAGGAGAGATGTTGTGGACAAGAATAAACTTATTGGGTTGCTGAACGAAGACCTTGCGGGCGAATTGGGGGCGATCATTCAGTACATCACGTATGCCGCCAAGGCGACGGGTCCGTACCGACCGCAGTTGGCGCAATTCTTCTTGCAGGAAGTCGCGGACGAGCAATTGCATGCGCAGTATCTTGCGAACAAGATTGTGGCACTTGGCGGAGAGCCGACGACGGTTCCGCGGGCGGTGCCGGCTGCGAAATCCAATCGCGAAATGCTGGAAGAGATTCTGAAGGCGGAGCGCAAAGCGACGGTGGATTACTCACTCCGCGCGAAGCAGGCGGAAGAGGCCGGTGACAAGGGATTGCAGGTGCAGTTGGAAGACATGGTGCGCGACGAGAGCGGGCACAGCGAAGAGACGGAGCGCATGCTTCGCGACTGGATGCTGTAAGCGGTCTATTTCCCGGAGAACTGCGGGGGGCGTTTTTCCATGAATGAAAGAACGCCTTCGCGGAAATCTTCCGAGCCGAAGCTTTCCATCATTTCATTCGCGGCGAGATCGACGCTGGGTCCGAGCGAATTGAATAGGGCGTGCCAGATTTGGCGCTTCATCACGCGTAGCGAGCGCGGGGAGGACTGTGCCACGAGCTGCGCGGCGAATGCGCGCGCCGTTGCGAGCAATTCGTCGTTCGGGACTACACGACTGACCAATCCCATCCGCAGTGCTTCCGCGGCGTCAATGATGCGGGCGGTATAGAGCAGATCCATGGCGTTTTCAATGCCGACAATGCGGGGCAGGAGCCAGGCGATTCCATATTCAGCGATTAGACCGCGCTGGGCGAATGCGGTTCCGAATTTCGCCTTGTCGCTCGCGAATCGGAAGTCGTAGTAAAGCGGATGGACCATTCCAATGCCGACTGCGTGGCCGTTGATGGCGCCGATAATCGGCTTTCCTATTGCGGGCGGGAATGAGTACTGCTTTTTGAAATCCTCCGGGGTGTCCTCGGTGCAACCGGGCAGTGTTCCATCGGCGGTGACATCCGATGTGTCGACTTCGCCGCCCATGACGCTGGTGAGGAGGCTCATGTCTGCGCCCGCGCAGAACCCACGACCCGCGCCTGTAACGATAATGGCGCGCACATCATCCCGCTGATCGGCGTCCGCCAATGCATGTTTGTATTCGGATTCCATGCGAAATGTCCACGCATTGAGTTTATCGGGGCGATTCAGCGTGATGGTCGCGATTTTTTCGCTCACGTCGTAGACGATCTCTTCGTATTGCATGCGCGGTATTCCTTTGTAGTGCCCGGTTGGAAGTTGTGGAGTATAGAGGAAGCGGCGGGGATTTTCAGCGTGAGCAGATGGTGGACGCTTGCAGGAAGGCTTGGGTAGACGGCGCGAGATGGGGAATATCGTGACACAAACCGAGAAAAGTGCGAGCAAATTTGGTTCTGGATAGAGTCCAGAAAACCTCGAATTGGGATGTTAAGTGCTACTAGGCGCTGAACTTAATAGTACAAAATATGGGGTTTTAGGTCAAATTACCCCCTTTCATTGTGGTCAATATTTGTGTATACTTGACGGGTCTACTATATATTGTATGGGGAGAAATCAGGGTGACCGGCCTAAAGCGAAAGGTTCATTTCGTCGGTGTCGGCGGGATCCGCATGAGCGGTCTCGCGGAAATCCTTTTGAACCTTGGGTATGAAGTTTCCGGTTCCGACCTTTCTGCATCCGACATCACCGAACGGTTGATCGCGTTGGGTTTACGATTTCACGAAGGCCACATGGCTTCACAAGTAGGCGATGCAGACATCCTCGTCATTTCCGCCGCGGTGAAACCTGATAACCCTGAAGTGGTGGCTGCGCGCGAGCGAGGCGTGCCCGTGATTCAGCGCAGCGAGTTGCTTGCCGATCTAATGCGATTGAAACCGAACGCGATAGCGGTGGGCGGCACGCATGGGAAAACGACGACGACGTCGATGGTGAGCGCGATCCTCGATCACGCAAACATCGGCGCGACGAGCATCATCGGCGGGATCCTGCATCGAAGCGGTACGAATGCGCGCTGGGGTACGGGGGACTATCTTGTTGCGGAGGCTGACGAGCACGACGGTTCCTTTTTGCGGTTGCATCCGACGATAAGCGTAGTGACGAGCGTGGATGCGGAGCATCTTGAATACTACGGCACGCTTGACAAGATTCAGCGGGCGTTCACGCAGTTCTGCAACATGGTGCCTTTCTACGGTTTTTCGATTGTGTGCTGGGACGACGAGAATACCCGCGCGTTCCATCCATCGATCGACAGTATTTGCGTGACGTATGGGACGGGCGAGGGGGCGGGACTTCGGGGCAGCAATGCGACGCTGGTGGTGCCTGACAAGAACCGATCGAAAGCCGCGCAGCTTTCCAACCTGCGGACACGGTTCGATGTGACGAGTTATGACGAGCGATTGCATGTGAAGGGAAAGCTTGGTTCTCTGACGTGTAACGCGATTGGCGAGCACAACGTGCGAAACGCGCTGGCGGCTTGCGCGGTTGGGCTTTGCCTTGGCATGAAATTCCCTCATATTGCGGACGGGCTAAAGCTGTATGACGGCGTGCAGCGCCGGTTGCAGGTGTGCGGCGAGGTGAATGGCGTAACGGTCGTGGAAGACTACGCGCACCATCCGACGGAGATTGCGAGCACGCTGGAGGCGGTGCGGTGGGTGGAGCCGAAACGCGTCATTGGAATCTTTCAGCCGCATCTGTACAGCAGGACGAAGTTTTTTTATACCGAGTTTGCTTCGGTACTGGCGCAATTCGATCGCGCGATCGTGACGGATATCTATCCCTCGCGGGAAGAGCCCATGCCCGGAGTGGACTCCGGATTGATCGTGGATGAAGTGCGGCGTATCGGTTCCGGCAGTGTGGAGCTTATCAAAGACATGAACGCCGTGCCGGCGGCGATCGCATCGGCCCTGGAGCCGGGCGATGTCGTGCTGATACTGGGGGCAGGGAATATCAATCGAATCGCGCAGCCGCTGCTTGCGGCGTTGGGAGCGCGATGATGGCGCGCGCGGCGACAATGCGTCCTTATGGCGCTGGATACGCGCGACGCGTGGCGCGGCGCAGCGGGCGCGCGATGTTCACGACGATGATCCTGATGACGCTGGGGACCGCGGCGGGCTATGGCTTGTATGAATACGTATATGCATCGGGAAACTTTCAGCTCAAATCCATTCAAGTCGTGGGTGCGCGACTGCTGAAGGCGGAAGACATCGTGAATGCCGCGGGCGTATCCAGCGAAGACAACGTGATATTCATACGTTCGGGGCTTGTGGCGGATCGGGTTGAGGCTATGCCCTATATCGATTCCTGCAAGGTGACGCGCACGCTTCCGGATACGTTAACGATAACGATAACCGAGCGCTATCCGATTGCGACTTTGCTTGTTCACAACCATCCGTACGAGATCGACGAGAACATGAACATACTGCGGCGATTGCTGGCGACCGAACCGCACACCGGCCCGCTGATCTCGCAGCTTGCCGATGTTGGCGCGGTGGAACCGGGGGTTCAGCTTGCGCAGCCACCGCTTCGCGTGGCGATCGAGGTTTGGAAGGCCTTCGCGGAGACCTCTATGGCGCGGGACGTGACAGTGTCCGAGATTGCGGCGGCGGGAACGAACGACATTCGGATGTATTGCGATGAGTTGCCCTTTGAGATTCGATGGGGGCGTGACAATGTAGTCCAGCAGGCGATGAATCTTGACTTGTTATGGCAACAACGAGGTCCGGAGCTGCCGTGTGTGGCGTATCTGGATCTTCGATTTGGCCAAGACTTGGCCTGTAAATAGTCACGATAACAACGGCGGCAGAGCGCCAGCGATATGGCGGCGCGAACGGTGGGGAGAGAGAGTGATGCCGATTCAGATTAACAAAGAGCTTTCGTCGTTCGATCAGCAAGCGGTCATCAAAGTATGCGGCATTGGCGGGGGCGGCGGTAATGCCGTTGGCCGAATGATCGAGGCAGAGATGAAGGATGTGGAATTCATCACTATCAATACGGACGCGCAGGCTCTGAAACATTCGCCGGCGGGCACGCGCCTTCAGATTGGCGATATTGGCCTTGGTGCGGGCGCGAAGCCGGAGATGGGGCAGCAGGCGGCGTTGGACGATCGCGAGAGCATCCATGACGTGCTTCGCGGCGCGGACATGATTTTTCTTACGGCGGGAATGGGCGGCGGCACGGGCACGGGCGCTACGCCAATCGTGGCTGAAGTTGCGAAAGAGACGGGCGCGCTGACGGTTGCGATCGTAACGCTGCCGTTTCAGTTCGAGGGACGGGCGCGCTATGACAATGCGATGAAGGGGCTGGCGGCACTTGAACCCCATGTGGACGCGCTGATTGTAGTACCCAACGACCGGTTGTCGCTGTTATGCCACGAGAACATTTCATTTCTTAACGCGTTTCGGCTTGCGGACGAGGTGCTGCACAACGGCGTGCGGGCGATCTCCGAGTTAATAACGACCACGGGGCTAATCAACCTCGACTTTGCGGACGTGCGCACGATCATGTCGAACAGCGGACGCGCTTTGATGGGAATTGGATCCGCGGAAGACGACAAGCGCGCGGTGCGCGCGGCGCAGGAAGCGATTGTCTGTCCGTTGCTTGAAAAGTCGAGCATAGACGGCGCAATCGGTGTTATAGTGAACATCAAGGGCGGCAGCGACATGAGCATGCGGGAGGTTCACGAGGCCGTGACGACGGTGCAGAAGGCGGCGCACCCGAATGCGAACATAATATTCGGCGCGATTATTGATGACGAGCCGCGGCCCGAGATTCAGGTGACGGTGATTGCCGCTGGTTTCCCGTATGAGGCGATGATGCCGCGGCAGGATGACTTTAGCTCCAGCGTATCGCTAACATTTGAAGTGGACGAGACGATGGAAGTTGCACCGGTGCATCAGGAGCCGCCTGCATTGCCGCGTCCGTTGCCAATTGTGGCGCAGCAGGAAGTGTTCAACTTTACGGCAGCCGAGCCGATTACGCATCACGAAGAAGAACGATTGCCGGAGTCGGTGTACCCGTTCCCGACACGCGAGCCGGATGAGGACATGGGTATACCTGCGTTCATGCGAAAGAGGATGCAGAAAAAGTGAGTTTGATTGAGCAGTTATTACAGCGGGCCATCGACAAGGACGCCTCAGACGTCCATATCAAGTCGGATGGCCCGCCGTATTTTCGGATAGACGGTGAATTAATCCCGCGCCGACGAGAAATATCTGCGGCAGAGGTGGAAGGCATCATTAACGAACTGCTCAACCCTGCGCAGCGCGAGCACCTCGAGAAGTTGGGCGAAGTCGACTTGGCTTATTCGCATCCTAGGCTGGGGCGTTTTCGTGTGAACGTGTTTCATCAACGCGGCACGACTTCGATGGTAATGCGGCGCATCAAGAGCGTAGTGCCGAGCTTTGAAGAACTATTTTTACCGCCGGCTATCGAACGACTGACGCGGTTGCAACGCGGGCTTGTGTTGATTACGGGGACGACAGGTAGCGGCAAGTCCACTTCACTTGCGGCAATAATCGACTACATCAACGAACGGCGCAAATGTCATATTGTCACCATTGAAGACCCCATCGAATATACGCACCGGGACAAACTGGCAGTGGTGAACCAGCGCGAAATCCATATTGATACGACCAGCTTCACGACGGCGTTGCGCGCGGTGATGCGTCAGGATCCGGACGTGATACTTGTTGGCGAGATGCGCGACTTGGATACGTTTCAGGCTGCCATTAGCGCGACGGAGACGGGCCATCTTGTGTTTACGACTTTGCACACCACGGATGCGATGCAGACAGTTGACCGAATTGTGGATTTGTTTCCTACGAACCAGCAGGACCAGGTGCGTTCGCAGTTGTCGATGAATCTGAAGGCGATAGTTTGCCAGCGGCTGTTACCGCGAACGAACGGGGGGCGAGGGCCGGCGTGCGAAGTACTGTTTGTGAGTCCTGGCGTGCAGAAGCTCATCAAAGAGAACCGGCTCGACAAAATCCCTACTGCCATTCAGCAAGGGCGCGAGGACGGAAGCCAGTCCTTTAATGACAGCCTGTACGCGCTGCTCAAAGCAAAGCTGATTACAGAGAGCGTTGCGCTCGAAGTTTCCGACAATCCCGCGCAGCTGAGCCTCATGCTTCA
>CALEZK010000456.1 GCA_937928585.1 uncultured bacterium
CCGCCAAGCCGTTCGCCACGGAGTCCTGACGCTCGGCCCCGCCATTTACGAACGTGACCGTAGACCCCAGGTTGAACTCTCGAACACAGCGCTCAAATTCTTCCCGGTATCCTTCCGGAATAGTGACTACACATTGCGAATCAAGACCGAGGGAAGCAAAGCGCCGCAACGTTAGCGCCAATAGGGGAACGCCGCCAATTTCAATCAGCGCCTTGGGCCTATCCGACTGAAGCCGCGTCCCCATGCCGGCCGCGGGAATCAAAAGCTGGGTTGGCCGTTTCATCGCGCTTCTAGTCTGAAACGACCGAATGCAATTTCGCGAAAATCATGCGACCATTTGATGTCTGAAGCACGCTTGTGACCGTAGCCGCAATGGTTTGTCCTATGTTGTCCTTGCCCCCATCCACCACAACCATGGTTCCATCTTCCAGATAACCGACCCCCTGTTGGGCTTCCTTCCCCTCGCGCACGATGCGGACTTGCAAGTGTTCTTCGGGAAGTACCGCTGTCTTTACCGCGTTAGCGAGATCATTAAGGCTGAGGACAGGCACGCCTTCAATCTGTGCAACTTTGCTCAGGTTTACGTCGTTGGTTACAACCTTCGCGCGTATTTCCTTCGCAAGTGCCACAAGTTTGGCATCCACGTCTCGCACCGGCGGATCATCTTCAATAACCTCAACTTTCACGTTGCTATCCGGATTCTGAAGCGCTTTGACCATGTCGAGCCCGCGCCGACCTCGCGCCCGGCGCAACATGTCGGATGAATCGGCTATGAGTTGTAGTTCGTGAAGGACGAATCTGGGAAGAACGATGGTCCCCTCCAAAAATCCACTCTTGCACACATCGACTATGCGGCCATCGATAATCACGCTCGTATCGAGGAGCTTTACGTTCTGCCCTTCATACGTCTTTCGGCTTACCGCCCGAACGAGCGTTTCCCAGTTCGACGCCCGCGTAAGTCCAAGGTTCACACCCACAAACCCGAATATAATAACCAGCGATGCTTGCAGAAAGATCTGCATCGTCGTATCTTGCGTTTCCCAAATCTGCAATATATACCAGGCGATGAACCACCCCGTGGCCATTGCCAGCACGATGGAAACGAGCGCGGGGAAAAGTCGTTCGAAGGCCTCCTGAGTTACATAACTCATCGCAAACATGATGATCGAGGCCAACCCGGCCCCCAGCAAACTTCCTCCGCCAACAAGAAACGGAACAACACGCTGCGGGATCAGACGTTCGTTCAGCGCCTGAATGATTTGCGTCGCATCGGTCCCTGGTGCCCCCCTTCGTTCAGTAACGCTAGCAGGATCAATGGAACCGGGGAGTAGAATGGCATCGTTGTACTTCGTAATACTGTAATTGGTCCATAATCCGCCCATGACAGTACACGCCAACAGAAACAGGATACGGATGACTCTCGTAGACATTCAGTTCTCCAAATGGTTCTCGGAAAAAATGATGGACACGAATAAAAAGCACCGGAACAAATGAAAAAAACGTATGAACGTAACATAGAACCATGAACAACAACTTATTTACTTCCCATTAGGTTCGCATCGACTGCGTAAAGATGTGGCCTGGAAGAAGGCGGCAATATAAGGTCCTGCCGCAGTTCGATCGTCCTGCCGCCAATCCCCCTCTATTGGCGATGATTCTGCACCCAATTGCAACGCAAACGCAAGGACGTCCACTCCAATCGCATGTGCCGCAAGCACCTCCGGCACAAAGCACGGACCCGCAACATGGGCGCCAAGCATGCGCGTGAATTCTGCCTCCGGTCCTACAACAGGTTCCATATGCTGAACGCCTGCATAAACGATAGAAGGCATTCCGTCGGTGGGCTCACCGGGAAGGTCGCACGCGAAGGGCGCCGACATATCGGGAAACGTCGACGCCCGGGACTCAAACCGCGCATCGATAAGCGGGTTGTTGCCAGTCAAATTGATCTGGTCAGACAAGAGCAGAGGGCCGCGGCCCAGTTGCCGATCACAAACGCTCCATCCATATCCCAATAGGGTCAAGCGCCGAATACCCAATTCAAAAAGTCCAAAAACCGCGTCCGCCCGCTCTACCGCGGGTTCAGCAGCGCTATACGCGATCTCCACATGCGAGAGCGACCCATTTTCCACGACTGAAGCGCTATAAGCAGCGTGGTTGTGCGGTTTGATTGTTGCTACGGCATGCCGAGGCCGAACTCGAGAAGTATCAAGCGTGCGTGCGATTTGTTTCCTCAACATCGTCAGCGCTTCCGCGCAGCGCTCTGAGAAAGCAATCTAATCGCTTCGTCATGATTGAGCCCCACAACCTCTATACCTTTCTCGCGCGACTTTTCGCCGAAAATGAGGCGTACTGCTCGTTTGGAAAGGCCAAGAGCATCGGAAATAAGGCGGGTTAGGGATTCGTTGGCCTTTCCATCTTGTGGTGGCGCCATGAGTGTGACCTTGATTCGTCCGTCTTCCTCGACCACAACGGAATCCCGCGAAGCTCGCGGTTGGACGCGCAAGCTCAAAAGACATTTCTTCTCGGAAACTGCTTGCTTTCCGGCTATGAGTTGACTTCCTTCCAAACGCCCATGCGCCGAAACTTCTGCTGCCGTAGCTGCGGATTCCACTTGCCCTCTTTGGCTGCCGCCATGAATTGGGCTATCTCCCCCGAAAGCACCTCCGCCGCGCCCTCCGGATTACGATGCGCACCGCCACCAGGTTCATTCAGTACGGAATCAATCACGCCCAATCGTTTCAGATCATGGGCCGTGATGCGCAGTGCTGCCGCAGCCAATTCTTTCTTCGATGCATCGCGCCAAAGAATCTCCGCGCATCGCTCGGGTGGGCAAATCACGTAGATTGCATGCTCAAACATCGCCACCCAATCGCCAACCGCAATCCCCAATGCGCCGCCGCTGCCGCCCTCTCCCAAAACAACGGAGAATACAGGCGTCTTCACGCGCATCAGATAAAGCAGGTTCGCCGCGATCGCTGGTCCCTGCCCATCTTCTTCTGCCTGCGGATCGGGATGTGCCGCTGGCGTGTCCACCAGCGTTATGATAGGAAGGTTAAGTCGCTCCGCTGTCTCAAAAAGTCGCAATGCCTTGCGGTATCCCTGCGGATGGGACATTCCAAACTTGCGATAGATCTTGTCTTCGGTGGAAACGCCCTTCTGCGTCCCGACCAGCACCACCGTCTGACCGTGAAACCGCGCAATCCCGCCCACCATCGCTGTGTCATCGCCTGAACAACGGTCGCCATGCATTTCTATGAAATCTTCAAAAATGCGCGCGGTATAGTCCACCATCTTCGGACGCTGCGCGTGCCGCGCCAGCTCAACCCGCTGCCACGGCGTCACGTCCGCGGAAAGGCGCGCCCGTTCCTTCTCAAGCTCATGCTCCAGCGAGCGGCGCTCGTCGTCGGACTTCGCCTTGCCTAGAAGGGCTTCTAACTCTACTATCCGGCGCTCATACGCCAGCGGGGTTGAAACGGTCCCCTGCCGTTTAGGTGCAGTTGCCAAATCTCGTAAACTCCCTGTGCCTATCGCGTCCCCGGCTCTAGGAAGAACCAGAGTATAGCACGGCCAGCCTGGGCGTGCTAAAAAAACGCGAGATAGCAAAAAAAAACGCCTACCGGCGTACAAGGACGCCTTCGGCGTTTGCCCGGTTATCCGGAGCTGGGTTAAACCTTTTCGAGTACCTCGCTGAAGTATTCCGCGAAGCATTCCGCATGCCAGTACTCCCCGTTGATAACTTCGACGCTGCTGACCTCGAAATCGATTTCATTAATCGGTTCGTTACATAACGCACAGCATTCCATAGTAGTCCTCACCCCCTTTCGTGATAATTTTCACGTTTCGCCACTGCGACGAAACTGCGAATGTATAGCAGAACTCCAACCTCAAATCAACCTATTTCTTGTCAGCAATTAACTTGATATAAAAAACCGGACCAATTAATATTCAACTAGCCGGTTTATAATTATGAAACCTACCTTGGATAATTCATTCAACGCCTTGGCCGATCCCACGCGAAGAGCCATTCTCCAACGCCTCGCCTTCGGAGAGGCCTCCGTCAGCCAACTGGCCCTTCCCTACCGCATGACCATGCAAGCCGTCTCCAAACACCTCCGGGTCTTGGAAAAAGCAGGCTTCGTCACAAAGGCCAAATCCGGCCGGGAACGTCGAATTGCCCTCAACCCGGAAGCCTTGCAAGACCTTCACACCTGGATTGGAGATTTCGCCGAGACTTGGGAAAAGCTCCTGAAGCCTGAGGATGGAGATTCCGGCATCACTCCGCAGGATTAGCCAAGAAAACCGCGGGATCGGGAAGGACTAAGGAAAAACGATCGCTATTTCGACCAAATCATCTTCAGACTCGATTTTCGCCTTTGCGGATCCGGTCCGAATAGTGAACCCAGGCGCATTCGCATCAATGTCTTCCTGGTTGTAGGCATAAAGAACAACGGTGTAAACGCCGGGATTCAGTCCACGGAAGTGAACGGTCCCCGCATCGCTATTCACAACACCTTCCTTTACTAGCGTCAGAGGTCCAATAAAAGACTCGAACTCAGATGGGGTAGGTGCACGCGGGACTTCGACGTCGTCGGAAAATAGCATCGCATTTACGACACCTTCTCCGTCCAGACCGCTAAAACCGCCAGTGATCCTTCCGCCACCGGAAAGATCAACATGTAAAGTACTCGTTTCGTTATCACGCAGTTGCACGACATAGCTGCGCTCTAGCGGCTCGCCGCCCACAGTTCCTCTGACTCCGAGCAGCGCTTCTCCGGGCAGAAGATTCTCAAAAACAAATGCACCGGATGCATCACTTGTCGCTTTGCGCCGATCTTCCGCGCTTGCGTCTGCTGTCCCAACAGTCAAATCAACTCGTGCCTCTGGCAAAGGCTCGTTGTTGTACGAAACGGTTCCTTGCAAGGCCGCACCACCAACGGCGAAGTCAAAGATTACCTCTGCCTTTTCCCCATTGCCCAGTGAAATGTCCTGCGTCATCCGGCGGCCGGTGCCGCCAGCAGGGGAATCAGAGAGACCGCAACCCACGGAATACATGCCTTCCGGTAGTCCATTGAATTCAACGATCCCATTGGCATCTGTTTGACCAAAAGTGTTGCCGCCGGTTTGGATATGCGCACTAACAGATACGTTCGCGCCGACAATATTGCTTGTACCCGACCGCGCGATGACGCGTATCCCGCCGGCGGCACCGAGCACTATCTCGGTCGTAGTGCTTTCACCGGCTTCCGTCTCAACTTGGACCGTTCCACCGGAGTATCCCAATCGTGTCGCGGACAACGTTATTGTGCCGATCTGAACGTCCTCCATGAGGAATTTTCCTTCCGCATCGGTCAGAACAGGCTTTGTACTTGTTTTAAGTAGTTCGTCGAGTTGGATTCGCCCTTGAACGACTTCTGCATCCGCAATGGGTGCTCCGGACGCATCGACGACCCGGCCCACAATACGTGCGCCGCGATCAAGCGCGATCTCAATTTCCGGTTCTGCCTCGCCGGAAACAGAATCAGCGAGTTTCGTCACAGAGGGTGCATATCCGGGCGCAACCACAAAAATACTTGCAGGCCCGTTGTCAATTCTGTCCGCATTAAATCTGCCCTGCTCGTCCACGAATGATTTCATCGGCACGCGACGATTCAGCAACGATTCGACACTCGCATACGCCCCTCTGACGATCGCAATACTAAATTCCCCAACAGGCTT
Organism: uncultured bacterium; assembly: GCA_937928585.1. GTDB lineage: Bacteria > Hydrogenedentota > Hydrogenedentia > Hydrogenedentales > SLHB01 > JABWCD01. The sequence continues at coordinate 5,719 of CALEZK010000456.1, forward strand.
TTTCGTCTCCCCATCGATTACCCGACCTGCAACTGTATCGGCAGG
>CALEZK010000457.1 GCA_937928585.1 uncultured bacterium
ATCTGGAGCCATGCTCGTGATCCGGAATAGCTGACAATGGGTCGCTTGCGGATTGCGCTACTCGGCGTCGCGTCCCCCGTCGCATGGATGCCTCATCTCGTCGACGCCTTTAAGCGGCGCGGCGATGTCATCACGATTGGCCCGTCCTGGGATCAGCCCTACGTTGGCGCGTGGCCGCGACCGTGGCCACCTGAAGGTCATATCGTCACAAACCTGCACACGCTTTCTTCCCTGTACGACGTGCTGCCCGTCGGTTGGCATCCAGACCTGGTCGTGGCGATTTCGGGCGGGGGCATTCCCATGTTTACGCGTACCCAGGATCTCGCTTGCCCGACTGTTTTCTACAGTGTAGATACTTGGCAATGCTACATGGATTACTTGGAGGCGCCTCATTACGACTTCGTGTTTGCGGGACAACGCAGGTTTGTGCCGTTCTTGAAGGAATGCGGTTCGCCATGCGTGAGTTGGCTTCCACTGGCGTGCAATCCCGCTGTGCACGTCCCGCTGAATCACAATGCGCCATTCGACGTGGCATTCGTCGGGGGCATTAACCAGCCGGTGCATTGGCAACGGAAACCTATCCTGGAAGCCTTATCTAGGCTGTTCAAAATTCATTTGGAAGAGCATGCCTATGGAAACGCATTAAGCCACGGCTATCACCAAGGTCAGGTAGCGTTTAATCACGCGGCCGTAGATGACCTGAATATGCGGGTATTCGAGGTGTTGGCGATGGGTCGACCTTTGGTTACAAATCAGACTTCATTTGAAAGCGGACTTTTCGATATATTTACAGAACGTGAGCATCTCTATAGCTATGCCGACGAAAAAGAGCTGGTCGCAAAGATCTCCTCCCTGCTTTCAAATCCTGAAGAAAGAAGCCGACTTGGTGAGGCAGGGCGTGAGCTGACGCTGGCGATGCATACCTACGAGCATCGCGTCGATCAGATACTACGCACAGTTCAAAGTAGTCTTGAGAGTTTCCCCGCACGAAAAGACGCGCCGCGCCGAATCAATACGCTGCTCGATGCTCTGCCCCACACTTCTGAAGTGCTGTTGGATATCGGCATGTCCCTCCCAATCTCCAAATACGGCATCGCACGCCACGGCGTCAGACGATTTGTCGGGTACTCACCGGATGCCGGCTTGCGCTTGCGAAGGCAGGCGTCGTATCACGAGGTACTCTTGGCGCCATCGGATAATTCGAATGCCGATTTTGATGTTGCAGTGATTGGCAAGACTTCATTTTCCGATGAGTCGGTTGAGATTGCATGGCGTGCACTTAGTGCTGGCGGCACTCTGGTCGTGCATCTCGCCTCTGACGCGCCTTTCGATGGCAATCTCGAGCATTGGCTGTTGCATCGAGATTTTCGCCTGATTTCACGGCACGATACCTCCGATGGGGCAATTGTTGTGGCCCGCAAACGAACGCGCCGGCTGAGGAGTATCGCGGAAGAGGTCTGCAATGCACTGCGCGTGCCCGGCCTCACTGGCGAAACCGTTGGCGCATTGCTCGATCCGGACTGGTAAGTCTTACGAGCAGATCCGGTGGTTAACCGCCGCGCGGCAGATTAGAATACCCAGGAAGAGGTACAAGCTAAATGATTCGAACTGTGAAGCTGACGAAAAGGTTTGGCGACAAAGTTGCCGTTAACTCGCTTGACTTGGAAATTGGTCAAGGAGAGTTCTTTTGTTTCCTGGGTCCAAACGGTGCCGGGAAAACGACGACCATCAAAATGCTGACCGGATTGCTGAAGCCAACCAGTGGTACCGCGGAACTTGGCGGAAAAGACATTCAACGGGAGCCAGTATCGACGAAATCCATAATCGGGTACATTCCGGACACACCTTTCCTTTATGACAAGTTGACAGGACGCGAATTCATGCGCTTCGTCGCGGGGCTGTATCAACTCCCAAAGGAAGCACTCAACGGGCGTAGCGAAGAATTGCTGGAACTTTTTGAAGTGCGTCATGTGGGCGATCAGTTAATCGAAAACTATAGCCACGGCATGCGCCAGAAACTCTCCTTCGCAGCCTGCTTCTTGCACGATCCGAAAATCGTTATCGTTGACGAACCGTGGGTGGGTCTGGACCCGAAAAACATCCGATTCGTAAAGGAATATTTGAAACAAAAGACCCGCGAAGGCCTGACCGTATTCATGTCCACCCATACCTTGAGCCTAATTGAGGACGTCGCCGATCGAATCGGGATCATTCATCGCGGCAACCTCATGCACACGGGCACGATTAAAGACATCCTTACGCTTGCCAAGTCTCCCGGCTCGCTCGAAGATGTTTTTCTCGAACTCACCCGCGGCGAGAACGAATGACACGCGCTACCGCGATACTTTGGGCGAAGTTCCGCATCGGCAAGAACCAGTTGGCCTCGGTACGCAACGAGTCCAAACTGAAGGTCGGTGTGGTCTCGGTATCTGCCGTGCTCCTCTGGATTGGGGCTTACTTTGCGTTCCATGGCGCGTTTCGTTATTTGAAGTATTTCGATACGGATTACGTAGGCGCGATGAGTCTTGGCGAACTCATTATGTCCCGGCTTTTGTCCGTATTCGCGCTGGCGCTTTTCTTCATGCTCTTGTTCTCGAATACGCTTATCGCCTTTTCGACCCTCTACCGCGCGCGTGAGAATGCCTATCTCATCCAGGCGCCCATTCCATGGTGGGAATACTTTATCGCCCGATTCGTGGAATGTGTAGGGTTCAGCTCGTGGGCATCCGCATATCTGGGGTCGCCGTTGATCCTCGCCTATGGCATTGTCAAAGGAGCGCCCATTCTCTTCTACTTAGCGGCGGCGATGTTCTACCTGCCGTTTGTGATGCTACCCGCCGCAATCGGCGCAATGATAGCCATGGCGCTGGTGCGCGTTTTCCCTCGTTTGCCCCGGGGAAGTATGATCGGGGTCGGTATCATCGCCGTCGTAATGCTGTTCCTCTACCTTCGCGGGAACCTTTCGATGAGCGAACTTGCGAATTTGGACTTCCAGGACATTCCGAAGGCACTTGCGCGCGCGCAGTCCTGGCTGTTGCCTAGTCACTGGGCCGCGCGCGGTGTTCTCGGTGCCGCGGAAGGGCAGTACGCTGACTCCGTTTTCTTTTTTCTGCTTTTAACCTCTAACGCGCTCATGGCCGTTGCCATCGCCGCAGGTTTTGCACACTGGGTCTTCTATCCCGGCTGGTCGGACTTACTCGGAAACGACATGAACCGAAAGGCGCCGCCCGGGCGTGGCTGGGTTGGGCGCATAGACGTCTTCGTGAACTGGTTGTGGGAACCGCACCGCGCACTCGTCGCTAAAGACATAAAGTTGTTCTGGCGTGATCCAGCGCAGTGGTCGCAGTTTGTTTTGTTTTTTGGAATTATGGCCGTCTATATCGCTAGCTTGCGCGATCGCCCGGCTGCCATGGAAAGTGAGTTCTGGAGAACTTGGATCGTATGTCTTAACATCGGCGCATGCACGCTAATCTTGGCGACGTTGACGAGCCGTTTCGTATTTCCGCTGATCAGTCTGGAGGGTCGGCGTTTCTGGGTGATCGGTCTTGCGCCGCTTACTTACAGGCAACTCATATGGCAGAAATTCTGGTTGAGCGTCATCACAACTTCGATGTTCACGCTCACCCTCGTTGTCTTATCGTGCTATATGCTCGAAGTCGAGCCGATCTTTTTCGCGTTGTCCCTCTACAGCATCGTGATAACGAATTTCGGTTTATCGGGACTCTCCGTAGGACTCGGAAGTTTGTACCCGAACTTTCAGGAAGATAATCCGGCCCGAATCGTTTCCGGGATGGGCGGAACCCTGAATTTTCTACTCAGTATGGCCTACATCGCCATCGTTATCGGTGCGCAGACCACGATGATGGTCACGAAGGTGCTTGGTCTCTACGCCAACGATGATCAATTTAAATTTACTTTGTTCCTCGTGGTGGTCGGCTTGGGCCTTTTCAGCGCTATTACTACATTTGTTCCCATGAAAATGGGACTCCGCAATCTTGAGAAGAGTGAATATTAGACTTTTTTTACAGATTTAATTGTAATTTAAACTGTCCTTTTCCTCTTCTGTTCCCTCCAAAATCTTAAGTCTACTCGAACATCTTGACAAATCAGGATATCTCAACTAAACTCACGTATCAAACAGGTGTTTTAATTGCTCGTATGGAATTCCAGTCACAAAAAGGTACTACCGAACGGATCCTCGAAGCCGCCGGTGAACTCTTCGCCGAAAGCGGCTTTCAGGACACGAGCATTCGGGATATTTGCGCCCGAGCCAACGTGAACTTGGCAGCTGTGAACTACCATTTTCGCGATAAGGAAGGCCTATACGAAGCAATTCTGCTTCAGTCTTTCGAGCAAATTCAGCGTGCCTACCCTTTCGAACTGACGGGTGAGTGTCCCGAGAAGGACTTGGAAGTTTTTGTGCGCATGCTGATGTTTAGATTGCTAGGAAAAGGACGGCCAGCGCTTCACGGTAAGTTGATGGCAGCGGAAATGTCCAGCCCCACTGGGGCTCTGGACAAACTATGCGAAGAAGCAATACGCCCGACGCATGAATTACTTGTCGGAATCATTAGGGCGATTGTGGGGGAAGCTCCCGAAAACGATTTGAACGACTTGGCTGCTTCCATATTGGGGCAGTGTCTCTTCTACAAGCACGCGCAGCCTGTGATCATCCGACTGCGCGGCGCGATTCCCGTCGAAGACCACGAAATCGAAGCGCTCGCGCGACAGATAACGTCGTTCTCGCTCGCAGGGATTGAGAAGTACCGAATTACACACGAGCAGTAATATTCATGAACCTCATCGCACTCAAAATGCTTGTCGGGGATCGCGCGAAGTACCTTGGCATTATCATGGGTATTACTTTCGCCTCCCTCTTGATTACCCAGCAGGCTTCCATTTTCGTCGGATTGATGTCCCGCACCTACGGCTTCGTGACAGATCTTGGACAGCCCGACATTTGGGTGATGGATCCCATGGTTCAATTCATCGACGATATCAAGCCATTGCAGGACACGGAGCTCTACCGTGTCCGCGGCGTTACCGGCGTTGCGTGGGCCGTCCCTTTGTATAAAGGTCTGTTAAAGGCTCGCTTGGACGACGGAAGCTACCAGACATGCAATGTGATCGGGCTTGACGATACGACGCTCATCGGCGGGCCGCCGAAAATGATTGAGGGATCGCTCGCAGATCTCCGCCGAGCGGAAGGCATCATCGTAGACCACGTTGGGGCGAGCAGCCGTCTCGCCAAGCCCGCTGCGGAACCCGGAGGCCAGCCAACGCCGTTGCGCGTCGGGGACGCAATCGAACTAAACGATCATCGCGCAGTTGTGGTTGGTATTTGTGAAGTCTCGCGCACCTTTCAATCCCAGCCCGTCATTTACACGACGTATTCCCGCGCAGTTCAGTTCGCCCCGCGCGAACGAAAACTACTCTCTTTCGTACTTGCCGAAGCGGCTGACGACGTGGATCCGAAAGATCTTTGCGCGCGCATTACCGCCGAGACGGGACTCGCCGCGTATCTTCGTGATGATTTCGCGCGGATGACGGTGAACTACTTCATGAAGTACACCGGCATTCCAATCAATTTCGGGATCGCGGTATTGCTTGGTTTCATCGTGGGTACCGCGATCGCCGGACAGACCTTCTATAACTTTACGCTCGATAACCTGCGTTACTTTGGCACGCTCAAAGCTATGGGCGCGCCAAACAGCATGCTGCTTCGCATGATTCTCTTGCAATCCGTAATGGTCGGAATTATTGGTTACGGACTCGGCGTCGGCGCCGCATCGCTCATGGGGACCCTTTCCAGTTCGACAGAGCTGGCATTCAAACTGACATGGCATCTTCTCGTAATCAGTGCGACCGCCGTAACCCTTATCTGTCTCTTTTCCGCATTCATCAGCATGTATAAAGTGGTTCGACTCGAACCCGCAATCGTGTTCAAGAGTTGAGGCATGAGTACCGATTCTTCACTGGCCGTTTATTGCAAAGGTGTTACCAAGACTTACGGTAAAGGCACCGCCGAAGTCATGGCCCTGCGCGGCGTTGATCTCGAAGTAAAACGCGGCGAACTCCTGATGCTCGTCGGTCCCTCCGGTTGCGGCAAAACAACGTTGATCTCGGTAATCGCCGGCATTCTAAATCGGGACGGCGGCGAGTGTGCCGTCTTCGGCACCGATTTTGGTGATATGCGCGATCACGAACGTACCGCGTATCGCGGCAAGAATATTGGCTTCGTCTTCCAGGCATATAACCTCATCCCCGCGCTCACCGCCGCTGAGAATGCTGCGGTCCCGTTGCTGGTAAATGGCGTTAAGCGGCAGAGAGCCATAGATCGCGCGAAAGACTTGCTCGGCCGCGTGGGGATGCAGGACAAAGTGAATAAGCCGCCTTCCGAGCTCTCCGGCGGGCAACAACAGCGTGTTGCAATTGCACGTGCCCTCGTTCACGACCCCAAATTGATAGTTTGCGACGAGCCGACTAGCGCACTGGATCACGAGACTGGCCACCACGTCATGGAGATTCTGCGATCAGTCGCGCTGGAGGATGGTCGCGCACTCGTGATCGTTACGCATGATGCACGCATATTTGAGTTCGCTGACCGAATCGCGCAGATGGACGATGGCCATATCGTGGCCGTCGCAAACTCTCCGCGTGAATTGAAGTTGTAAATTTGCTTATCGGGAGGTATGCATGATTCGTAAATACATATTGCCGATCATCGCCATCGTGGGCGTTATATTCGCCATACGAGCCGCCGTGAAAAGCGCGACGCCTGTAATCGCGGCGGAACCCGTAGCTCAACCCGCGCATTCACCCTATCAGGAATTTGTCGCAGGGTCGGGCATTGTCGAGGCGAGCACGGAAAACATTGCCATCGGCACGCTCGTGCCCGGCATCGTGACAGAAGTTTTTGCAAAAGTTGGCCAAAAGGTTTCCAAAGGCGAGCCCTTGTTCAAGATAGACGATAGAGATCTTCAATCCGAATTGCTTGTGCGGAAAACCGCGCTGGAAGTGGCGCGTCAGCAATTGGAACGATTGACGAAATTACCGCGCCCTGAGGATGTACCGCCAATGGAAGCGCGCGTGAAAGAGGCGGAGGCAAACCTCGCGGACGTTCGCAATCAGCTCTCGATGCGGGAGAACGTTTCGGATCGACGGGCCGTTAGCGAAGAAGAGGTAAGGCAGAAGCGTTACGCCGTTCATGCCGCGGAAGCAAAACTGCGACAGGCGCAGTCTGAACTCGCTCTGTTGAATGCCGGTTCGTGGGACGCGGATATTGCGGTTATGCAGGCAGAAGTTACTGCGGCGGAATCGCAAGTCAAGGCAACCGAAATTTCAATCGATCGCTTGACTGTCCGAGCTCCTGTTGACGGTGAAGTCCTCCAAGTCAAGATTCGCGCCGGTGAATACGCACCTGCGGGTGTTCTCGCGACGCCGCTGGTCTTATTGGGTAACGTTGATCGCTTGCATGTGCGCGTCGATGTCGATGAGAACGATGCATGGCGAATTCGCGAAGGGGCGAGTGCGGAGGCCTTCGTTCGTGGAAACCGCGACCTGAAAACCTCCCTGGAGTTTGTTCGTTTTGAGCCTTACGTCGTTCCCAAGCGTTCGTTGACCGGTGAGAGCACCGAGCGTGTCGATACTCGCGTGTTGCAAATCATATACGGCTTCGATCGCGCGGCACTGCCTGTCTATGTAGGGCAACAGATGGATGTATTCATTGGGGCGGCAGCGCGCGCCGAAGGAAATGCCGCGCCTGTTTCTGAAGTACCCGCCCAGGAGCAAGGAAATGCATAGAATAGTTTTGGCGACAGCTTTTGCGGCCGCAATCGCGGGGTGCGCCGTAGGACCAGACTACGCACCGCCGACTCCCGAGATGCCCGCGAAATGGCATGCCCCCATGGCGGGCGGCGAATCGGAAGGCCCTATCGAGTTGGCGCGTTGGTGGGAAGTCTTCGGCGACAATCAATTGAATTCTCTAATAGAAGAGGCGGCATTTGCGAACTATGATTTGCGAATTGCCGCACTGCGAGTCCGAGAGGCCCGCGCCGCGCGCGGAATCGTTGCCGCGGATTTGTATCCCCAGTTAGGTGTTGGCGCATCTTACCAGCGCATTGAATCGACAGCTCCGAATTCAAGCGACGATCCGACTCTGAGTTTCGGCGGGTCGGCCAATGGACAATCTTTCTCGCGAAGCGCAACGTTGCGCGCAGGGGACTTCACCGCGACAGGCTCCAGTTCGGTGACGCGCCTCGGTACGTTGCTGATGGGAGGCGGACAACAAGGGCAGAGCATTGGAAGCTCCCTGTTGCCGTCCAACAGTCGAAATTTTTCTTACACGCCCAACAGTGCTCCCAGTTTTGACAGAACTCAAGATGTCTATCAGATCGGCTTCGACGCAAGTTGGGAGTTGGATGTATTCGGGGGAAACCGCCGCGCGCTCGAAGCGGCAAGCGCCGACATTGACGCAGCGGAAGAAGGTCGCCGGGATATTATGGTTTCCCTTCTAGCCGAGGTGGCACGCAACTACCTGACTTTGCGTGAAGCGCAATCGCGTCTCGTAATAGCGCGCGAGAACATTCAGTCGCAACAGGACACGGTGAATATCGCGCGCGCGCGGTTTGACGCTGGCCTTACCAGTGAGTTTGACGCCATGCGCGCCGAGGCGCAATTGGCTACAACCCAATCGCAGCTTCCCGCTTTCGAGACGATCGTGTATTCCGCGATACATCGTTTGAGTGTCCTGCTCGGAAAGAATCCATCCGCACTCATCGAGGAATTGCTGGGCGAGAAGCCGCTGCCTCCCTTGCCGCCCGCAGTGCCCACCGGATTGCCGTCTGACCTGCTGCGCCGGCGGGCAGATGTGCGAATGGCGGAACGCGAACTTGCGGCTGCCACAGCCCGCATAGGCGAAGCAATGGCCGATTTATTTCCGAAGTTTTCTTTGACGGGTAACTTCGGTTTTCAGAACAGCAATGCCGGCGATCTTACGTTGGATACGAGTCGCTTCTTCGGTTTCGGGCCTGCTGTAAGTTGGCCCGTGTTTGATGCCGGACGTATTCGCGCAAACATAAACGTGCAGAACGCGCGTCAAGAGCAAGCCCTGTTGCGATACGAACTAGCCGTAAAGGAATCCCTCGAAGATGCGGAGAACGGCCTGGTGGCCTATGCGAAGGAACAGGAGCGTTTGATTTCTCTCGACAAAGCAGTTAACGCCGAGCGGCAAGCTGTTGCACTTGCGAATGATCGTTATGTAACCGGATTGAGCGATTTCCTGAATGTGCTTGACGCCCAGCGCGCGCTCTATCTTGCCGAAGACCAACAGGTTCAAAGCAGGACCACCGTGTTGCTCAATCTCGTTTCACTCTATAAGGCGCTTGGCGGAGGCTGGGAAACTTTCGAGGAAGATGGGAAGGAAAACTTGGCGAAAGATCTTCCCGGGCAGGGATGAATTGAATGCAGTATCGAGAAATGAATAAGTCTAATCGTTTTCTGTTGGTGTTCCTCTCCGTTTTTGCGTTCGTTGCGTTCGCGCAACCGCCCGGAATGGGACCTCTGCCTCCTCCCGAAGTCACAGTGCTGACGGTGGAATCGAAGACGGTCCCTATCTCGTTCAGCTACGTCGGCGTCACGGAAGCATCGAAAACAGTGGAATTGCGTTCGCGCGTGCGAGGATTTCTCGAATCGCGCGACTTCGAGGAGGGCGCGCTTGTTCAGGAAGGTACGCAGCTCTTCACCATAGACCCGCGTTCCTTTATCGCGGACAAAGATATCGCCGCCGCGCGTGTGCAACAGGCGGAGGCCCTTCTCGCGCTTGCAGACCAGGAAGTGAAGCGCCTGAAGTCGGTAAAAGTGCCCGGCGCTGTGGCCGCCAGCGACATTGATAGACAAGTCGCCGCGCAGTCTGAGGCTGCTGCGTCTCTTCGACTGGCGAAGTCTGAATTGGCGAAGGCGGAGTTGGAGGTCAGCTACACCACAGTGCGCGCACCCTTGACTGGCCTGATTGGTAAGGCGCAGAAGGAAATCGGAAGTCTTGTCGATGACAGTGCGAATAGTCTACTGACGGTCATGCATCAAGTTTCTCCCATCTATGTCAGTTTTCGGGTATCGGAACGTGAATACCTCGCATGGCGCACCGATGAACAGAGTGGTGTTTTGAAGTTGACCAACGGCGAGCCTTACCTGGAAATCACTTTGCTGGACGGAACGACATACGAGCAACGTGGAAAGATCAATTTCATCTCTACCGAGCTGGACGTTAACACCGGCACGTACGAAATTCGCGCGGACTTCGAAAATCCCGATATGAAGTTGCGGCCGGGACAGTTTGTTAAGGCGCATATTAAGGGCTGGGAACGTCCCAACACCATTACAGTTCCTCAACGAGCCGTTGGCCAGTCTCCCCAGGGAGCTTATGTATACGTTGTCGGCGATGACAGGAAAGCGATCGTTCGCAATGTAACGCTCGGACAGTGGGCGGGTTCTGATTGGATTGTATTGGAAGGCCTGTCAGCCGGCGAGAAGATTATTATCGAAGGATTGACCAAAGTTGTTCCGGGAAATGAAGTAAACCCGACGCCGCCGGTCACCACCGCGCCAGAAGTGAAGTAAAGGAGCCGTCTTATGTCACGCTTCTTTATTGATCGACCGGTTTTCGCTTCCGTGCTGTCGATTATCATCGCGCTTTGTGGAATCGTATCTATCTCGATGCTCGCCATTGAGCAGTCCCCGGAAATCACGCCGCCCACCGTCGATATTTCGGCGCGCTATCCCGGTGCAAACGCGGAGATTGTTGCCGAGTCACTCGCTGTCCCTATCGAGCAGGAACTGAGCGGCATCGAGAACCTCTTGTACTACCAGTCCCAAAGCGCCAATGACGGCAGCCTATCGATAACACTTACGTTTGAAATTGGTTCGGACATCGATATTGCCGCAGTGGAAGTTCAGAACCGCCTAAAGCGAGCGGAACCACGGTTACCGCAAGAGGTGATTCGACAGGGCATTTCAGTAAACAAACGATCAAACAATATTCTCGGCGTCGTCGCGCTCAACTCGACCGATCCAAATTTTAGCGATTTGCACCTGAGCAATTACGCCACCATTTACATGATTGATGCGCTCAAGCGGGTCCCCGGTGTGGGCGATGCCATGGTGTTCGGCGCCAAAGACTATTCAATGCGCATCTGGTTGAACCCTGACAAAATGGCCGCAAAAGGTCTCGCTGTCTCGGATGTCGCGCGCGCAATCAATGAGGAAAATGGCCTCTACGCAGCTGGCCGTATCGGTGCCCCGCCGAATTCATCCGAGGTTGCGTTCACGATTCCGGTCATTACAAAGGGGCGCCTTGAGGAACCTGAGCAGTTCGAAGACGTTATCCTGCGTTCGGAACCAGACGGATCAACGCTAAAATTGCGTGACATTGGTCGTGTGGAACTGGGCGCTTTCAGCTACGATTCCTTCGGCCGACTGAACGGAAACGCTACTACCTTCATTCTTATCTTTCTGCAGCCCGGCGCAAACTCTCTCAGCACGATGGTCGCGATGGAGGAAGCACTGGAGACCCTGAAACTAAGCTTTCCAAAAGGTGTCAGCTACGACATTCCTTTCAATACGACAAAATTTGTGCGCGTGTCCATCGAGGAAGTAGTAAAAACCTTCTTCGAAGCTATTGCGCTTGTCGTGCTCGTGGTATTTGTCTTCCTCGGAAGCTGGCGGGCAACTTTAATTCCGCTTCTCGCCATTCCTGTGGCCATTATCGGCACCTTCACAGGAATGCTGATTTTCGGCTTCTCCATTAACTCGCTGACCCTTTTCGGACTGGTGCTCGCAATCGGAATTGTTGTGGACGACGCCATCGTCGTTGTGGAAAACGTCGAACGGATCATGCACGAGGAAGGATTGGCGGTTCGCGAAGCAACCATAAAGGCCATGGAGCAAGTTACCGGGCCTGTGATTGCAATCGTGCTTGTGCTCAGCGCGGTTTATCTGCCCGTCGCCTTTCTCGGTGGATTGACAGGTGTCATGTATCGCCAGTTTGGCGTAACGATCGCCATATCCGTCGCGATTTCCGGACTCGTTGCACTCACTTTGACGCCTGCCATGTGCCGTTTACTCCTGAAGCCGACGCATCAGAAGTTCTTCATATTTCGCTGGTTTGACAGTTTGTTTAATGGTCTTACCAGCGCATACACACGCACGGTTCGCCTGGCTATCCGCTACGCCGTGGTCTCGCTGTTGATAGTAGCGGCGCTTCTCTGGGCCACCTACGGCCTCTTCCAGCGCGTCCCAAGCGCCTTTATCCCCTCTGAAGATCAGGGATACTTCATGGTGGCCACGCAACTCCCGCAGGGCGCTTCCCTCGAACGAACCAGCGCCGTCATGAAAGCGATCGAAGACTTCCTGCTCGCTCAGCCGGAAGTGAGCCGCGTCGTAACTCTTGGCGGCCAGGATTTCCTCGCAGGCCGTTCTGCCAGCACAAGCGCGGGCGCAATGTTTGTCAATCTCAAGGATTGGTCGGAACGCTCAGCCCCCGGTAGTCACGTAAACGACATCGTGGACCGCGTGTTCGGCAATTTTGCGAACTACAAAGAGGCAACCGTACTTGCCTTTAATCCACCCGCAATTCGCGGACTCGGCGTTCGCGCCGGTTTTGAAGTGCAGTTGGAGGCCCGTGGAATTAGCGATATTCGAAAACTCGCGGAAACTTCCGACAATTTCATAAACAACCTGCGTCAGGATCCCATGTTCTTCGGTGTTTCCGGCGTGCTTACGATGACACAGCCGCAGCTTTTTATCGACGTGGATCGTGATCGCGCGAAAGCTATGGGCGTTCCCATCAACTCAATTTTCGACAGTCTGCAGGCTTTTCTCGGTTCCCTATACGTGAATGACTTCAACAAGTACGGTCGCATCTATCGAGTTCAGTTACAGGCAGAACCACAGTTTCGTTCAACCCCCGAAGATATTCGAAAAATATTCGTTCGCAATGACACAGGGGACATGGTCGAACTCTCCGGCGTGTTGGATATGAACTTTCAATCCGGACCCAACGTAGTCAGC
>CALEZK010000458.1 GCA_937928585.1 uncultured bacterium
CGCTTGTTGTCTCCGGAAAAGCCCCAGGAACCGCCCCTCTTCTCGATGCCGCGCGCGGCAAACTCATCGTCCCAGGTCGCCGCGCGAAACGCATCGAACCAGCGCAGCCAAATGATCGTTCCAATCGAGTCGCGGTCGGCGACATAGTCCCACTGGCTCAGCGCGGCGAGCAGGCGAGCGGAATACAAATCGCCTGCATCGCTTTGCGCCATCACGCGCAAAAACACGGGCAGGAAAGTCTCCGCGAACTTGTCATGCGCGTCGTTCTGAATCGGGGCCATTGATTCGATGCTCAAGTCGCCTGCCCCGGATAGCATGTCGTTGATCCTGCGCGTGCGCGCCGAGGGATCCCATTGGAATCCGAGATAGTGCGGGTACCCAATCGAGGCGGGTCTGCCATTGGCGGACATCACGAACCCTTCCGCGGGATTGATCGCCAGCGGCATCTGGTCTTTGGGAATCATTCCTACCCAATCGTTCTCGCCGGATGCGCCGTCCATCGGCACTCGACCCTGCCCATGCAGGCGAAGCGGAAACGATCCCGCGCAGTAAAGCGCTATGTTTCCGGCCTTATCGGCGTACATGAGATTGATGCCGGGGGCGACGAGCGTGCGCGCCGCCGCCAACCATTCCTGCAAGTTTGTGGCGCGATTCATTCCGAATATCGCCAGCGCGTCGGAAGTGACGCCAAGGTCAGTCCATTGCATGGCAATCACGCGACCCTCGCGACTAATCACCGGGCCATGCACGGTATAGTCAATGTCGAGTTTATGCGGCGCGGCGCCTTTCACCGGCACTTCTTCGCTGATACGCTCCATCGTTTTCCATTCGCCGCGATGCATGTACTTGAGCGGATCGTTTGCGTCCACGGTTTCGACAAAATAGTCAACGGCATCGGCCTGAAGGTTGGTGATTCCCCAACCAAGATGATCGTTGTGACCGATCACAACGGAAGGGCTTCCCGCGAAAGTGACCCCCGCAAGATTTCGACCTTCCGCGGAGAGGTGCGCCGTGTACCAGATGGACGGCAACGAAAACCCAAGATGCGGATCGCTGCATAGGATCGGTTTGCCGCTCTTGGTCTTTGAACCGGCAACTGCCCAATTGTTGCTGCCGAATGAACCGCCGCGCCCCAGCCACGTGGCGTCAAACGTCCCCAGCGCGGCAAGGTACGCATCCGCCGCACCAGGAATTGCAGTAAGTTCCACCTTCGCCACCGCAGCGTCATTCACCTGTTGCTTCACCGCCGGAACTTCATACGGTCTATCCAATGGCCACAACTCTTCGAAAGCCTGCGGACCAAACTTCTCCAGCAGCACGCCGAACCAAAGATCGTCATCGCTGCCGGACTGGTCCCACGCCATGTACTTTCCAAACACGATACAGTCCACGGGCGTCCACGGCGCCGGCGCGTACTCGAGCGCCTTAAACTGCATCGGAAGGCCATCCGCGCCCAACTCGGCAATCTTTGCATTCACGCCCGCGCAATACGCTTCGAGATCGTCACGCAACGCATCGGGATAGTTTCCTTGCTCCCAGAATGCTTCGCAGGTCCGACGCAATCCCAGTTGACGCACGCGAATATCGCCTTCCAATGCACCTTCACCGAGAATCTCTGACAATGTGCCGGACGCCGTGCGGCGCGTGACGTCCATCTGAAACAATCGGTCGGTCGCATGGATATACCCCAATGCGCGCACTGCATCGAGCCATTTGTCAGCGAAAATGTGTGGCACGCCGTATTCGTCATAGCGCACCTCGACGTTTCCGCTCAACCCTTCCAGTTTGGTTTGCGCCGTCGCAATGACGGTCAGCAGAAGTGCAAATACAAAGCAGGAAACTTTTCTCATGGAAGTGCTCCGCATTAGTTGTAATCGCTTTACCAGCGACGAAGATCGATTTATTCAAACCCAGTCGAGAGTGTACGGTTGCCTCAATTTCGACTGGCGAGAAACTTTTGCAAGCGGGCAAGATCGTCCGCATTAATCAAATCAACTCCCGCGTCCATGAGCGTTGCCCAGAAATCTTCCCGGTGCGGAATCGCCCAGAACCGCACGATTACCCCCGCCTGATGCGCTTTGTCGCAGGTGGCCTTCAACTTCGCGTAAATATCCTCCGGCATGGCCCCGCTGCGGTTCCAGCGAAACGTGCCCGCCCAGCTATCGCTGATTATCGGCGTCAACGATGGATCAACGGGGCCTTCAAGATCTCGAAGGCGGCCATCGATTGCCGCCAGGCGTCTCGGTTCGGCCTTCAATACGTCCCGGGGAGAGGCACCGGAAAGCACAACCGTGACGGCTTTGGGCTCGACCTTGCCGTCGGCAAATACGGTCAGCATTTCCTCGTATTCGTTCAAGACCGGTTTCAACGCCTCGTATGTTCTCACACCATCGTCTTTAATATCGATAAACAGCCAGACCGTTGGGCCATTTGGATACACGCGCCCGCCGTTCTTGCGTACACGTTCGCGAAGCGGATCGAGATACAAGGCCTGCAACGTGCGTTCCGGCTTCACGTCTTCGGCGTCATGTGCCACAAGCAACTTCCCGTCAACCAGAAAAATGTCGGCCTCTACACTGCAAAATCCATGGTCCAGCGCGTCGAGCAAGGGCCGCTCGTGTTCGTAGTCGTTGTGCGCATGCGCATTTGGCAGGGGCACAACATCCGCGAAAGCCAAAAAAGCGCAAGCGGAAATAATGAAAACCGTTCGAAGAATCATGAGCACCTCGATGTTGTCAGATGAAGCATAGCAACTGACCGCCCCGCCGATCACCACCCCAGCGAGACAATATGATAGTATTAGTACAAGACTTGGCCTTTGAGAAACGGTTGGCGCGTGAACCTTGGAACGCTGACCACTCAACAAGGTCAATCTGGAGTACAGTCGCTATGCAGCAAATCAAACCGCACTTGCCAACAGTATTGTGTATTTGCGCTTTCTTTGTCTCGTGGCAAAGCGCAGTCTCAGAGGTCCCGGCAGAGTTCATCCCAAACTTCAGCGTTACGTTCGAAAAAGCGGACCAAGGCGATATAGCCAGCCGCAATTTGCTCACGGTAGCCACGAAAGACGGGAGGACGATTGGAGAAATTGAACTACATCGCGGCATCGAGGCTATCGATGAAGTGCACTATACGAAAGACCGGTGCGTAGTCATTGGTTTGCTGTCGCGGCAAGCAGGTCATTCGATAACCATAATCAATGGCGACACGGCAACGGTCGCCGCGTCGACTTTCTGTTTTTGGCCGACAATTTCGCCGGATAAGGCAGTCATCGCATTCGAGTCATGGTATCCGCGATTCAGGCCGAATGAGGAGATATGGCCGACTGTTGCATTGCTTTCAATTGAAAGCCCTTCGCCAGTCCCGGTCCAGATTTTCCCTCCACCACGGAGTCATTCTGCCGACACCGGCTCAATAAAAAAGCATGGGGTGGTGTCGCCCAAAGCTTGGAGCGCTGACGGTAAACTACTTGCCTTCCTCGATAAGCACGGGGATTTCGGCGAGTGGAGAACTCCCCACGAAGTCTATTGCGTACTGGTCACCATCGAAAATGGTGAAGCACAGAAAATTAGCAGGGCACCCATTCGAACCACCGACTTTGTTGATCCGGCAGCGTCCCCGGAATACGTAGCGTTTTCTGCGAGAACATTAGAAATCGTTGGCGGCAGAGTCCAAGGCAAACTGTATCCTGGAAGCTACTGGAAGAAACTCAGTTTCTCCTTTTCCGTGGATGCGATACTCTCCGAATCCGAACTGCGGAACGAGGAAATCCCATCAAAGTAGTATGAGTGCTTGGCTTCCTTCCTTCTCGTCCCCCTGTTTGCCGGGCCGCGCGCCTTCTGCTAGGCTTCGCTTCTGCGGGTTTGGCCATTGCTTGGGAGAGGCGTGGGGATGGACCACTTTAATTGGGGTATTGACGGCAGCATCATCGGCATCTACCTCGCGGTAACCATGTTCGCGGGGATTGCCGTGCGCAAGTACGTCGGGCGCGTCGAGCAGTTTCTTATCGCGGGCCGCGAGATGAATCTCTACCTCGGCATCGCATCCCTCGCCGCCACTGAATTTGGCATCGTGACATGCATGTACACCGCGCAGAACGGGTTTGAGCGCGGTTTTGCCGGCGCCGTTCCCGGCCTCATCAGTTTTGCCGCCATGTTCCTCGTGGGCGCGACCGGCTTCTGCGTCAAACCATTGCGCGATGCCGGTGTCATGACTATCCCCGAATTATTCGAGAAACGGTTCGGTTCACGCATTCGCTGGCTGGCCGGGCTTGTCATCGTGCTGGGCGGACTGCTCAACATGGGGGTATTCCTGCGCACCGGCGGCGAGTTCCTCATCCATATTTTTGGCATCGGGGCAGCCGGCGCAGTCGAACCGGGAAGTTGGGTGCAGAGTCATGCGT